>DATDAG010000214.1:0-2447 GCA_036525495.1 Anaerolineales bacterium | reverse complement strand
CAAGCCCCTGCTTTTTATTGCAGGCGGTGTTCTTCTGGGCCTGCTCATCAACCCATACTTCCCCGATAATGTCATTTTCTCCTGGAAGCACGTGTTGCCCAAACTGGCGAACGCGACATCTGTGAGTGTCGGTAACGAGTGGTTCCCTTACGATACAAAACAGATCCTCGAGAACTCATTTCCTTCACTTGTTGCATTTGCTGGCGGGGTTTTTGCCCTCGGTCTCTCCACCCGGAAAATGGATGTGCGGACTGCCTTTGCCTTGCTCGTCACATTGCTCTTCGGGTTGATGCTTTTCCAGGCGCGTCGTTTTGTGGAATATTTCCCGCCCTTTGTATTGATCTTTGCCGCCTTTGCGTGGTCGCCTCTTTTCCCGGGAAATCAACCTGCTTCTGAATCCCAAACCAAACCTCCCCCCAGGCAGATCTTTGCATCACTCCTCGTGCTTTTACTGTCGGCGTTGGTGGTTGTCAGTATCGCCAGATCAGTTCCTCGGGCGCGTGAAGCGGTGGATGGCTCCAAACCGTATGACTTGTATGCAGGCGCGTCCCACTGGCTGGCGGATAACACTCCCGCCGGCTCCCGCGTCTTCCAAACGGATTGGGATGATTTCCCGCGCCTGTTCTATTACAACACGCACAACACCTATCTTATTGGTCTTGATCCCACATATATGCAACTCTATGACCCCGACATGTATGACCTGTGGGTACTCATCACTCGCGGGGATGTGGACAAACCATCGAATTTCATTGCAGGTAAGTTTGGTTCAAAGTATGTTCATACTGATCTCAAACACGGAGGCTTTTTACGTGTTGCTGACAATGACCTCGGCTTGAGGGAAGTCTATCGTGACGACCAGGCTGTGATCTTCGAGGTGGTCTCACCTTAATAAGATGATTTTATACACTATTGAACGTTCAGCGTGATGGATATACTAAAATGTATGCTATTGGATCACTTGCCATCTTACAAAAGTCTTTTTGCCTCACTGAAAAAAAGTTTTTCTCAACAGCCTTTGTGGTTAGGCAAAGGATCATATATGCAGGAGGTCTGTTATTGTTTGCAACGCGGGCCAGGGAGCATACACCCCTCGGGCGTAGTAACAATAACCTGATCATTATGGATCGTCTGGATAAACTCGACCCCCAAGCCATTGGCAATGTTTTTGACCGGTATTTTCCCGAGGTCTATCGTTATGTTCGTTACAGGATCAACGATGACCTGGTCGCGGAGGATATCGCAAGTGACGTGTTCGTGCGCCTGTTGGAAGCATCGCAAAAAGAACGGGGACCTGAGACAAACTTGAAAGGCTGGTTGATCGCTACAGCTTCCAACGCGGTCAACGACCATTTACGCCGTCTATATCGCAGGCGCACCGAAGCCTTGTCTGATTCAATGCCCGACTCGAAGATGAGTGTACACGCAGAACTGGACCTGCGCGAACAAGCCCGCACTGTTCAGTCTGCGTATGCCCGGCTGACGGACGAACAACAGCATGTTTTGGCGTTGCGGTTCGGTCAGGGGTATTCGCTCGAAGAGACGGCATCCTATTTGAAGAAGAAAGTAAACGCTGTGAAAGCCCTCCAGTTCCGGGCGCTTGCCTCGCTCCAGCGATTTATCGGAGAGGCGGATCATGAATAGGTTATACGAGACTTTAGAGATTTGCTTGAATGAGATCGAACAGGGCGCGGGTGTGGATGCCGTCCTCTTGCGTTATCCCGCTCATGCGGATGAACTGCGTCCCATCCTTGAAACGTCCATGCAGGCAAAAACGATGGCTGTGCCTGAACCTTCCGAGGAGGTTGTACAACGCAACCGCGCGAAACTGCTCCAGCATGCCGCGCAGATGCGTGAAAGCAAAATTGCTCCCGTCTCGCGCAGGATCTGGTCTGCCCCGTTGCGGCGGGCGTTGATTACCTTGATGATGGTTACGCTACTCTTTGTCAGCGGCACCGGGCTTGTGCGCGCATCGTCCAAGACCCTGCCTGGCGACGATTTATATTCCGTCAAACGCACTTGGGAAAACCTGCTGGTGTTTTTCACGTTCGATGTGGACGAACGCGACACGCTGGAATTGGAACATGAAAACGAGCGCCTCGAGGAACTGCGCGAACTTATCGCACAGGGACGTTCCGCCAAAGTGGACTTTGCCGGTGATGTCACGCGTCAGAATGGGACCGAGTGGCGGGTTTCCGGTATTACGGTCATTATCTCGCCTGAGACTCGTCTTCCAGCCCAACAGGTAGGTGTTGGCGCGGCTGTCCGCGTGCGAGGACAGGTTCAAGGCAGCAGTGTAGCCGCGGCGCAGATCGAATTGTTACCTCCCGGTTCCAGATTGCCGGAAGTGGAGGATGATGAATTGGAGATCGAGGAGGAAGAGCACGAGGAGGCGGATCAGGAAATTGAGGATGGTTCAGATACAGGTCCCAATGTGGAAGCGACGG
>DATDAG010000213.1:0-5182 GCA_036525495.1 Anaerolineales bacterium | reverse complement strand
CTGTCTTGTGTTCGGAAAAGTCGATCCCTGATGTGTCAAGAATTCCCTGGCGCATTTCCAGTCTCTTCCACGGCGGGGTCAGATCAATATCATGTTCCTTGAACTTGATATTCTGCGTACCGAGCACTTTATCTGCTACATACGAGACCATTTGCTCGGTCAACTCCATAACCTGTAAATAGTCTGCGTAAGCCCAATAGAATTCCAATTGCGTGAATTCGGGGTTGTGCTTGAACGAGACGCCTTCGTTGCGGAAGTCACGTCCAATTTCGTAGACCTTTTCCAAATTTCCGACAAGCAATCTTTTCAAATACAACTCGAAGGAAATACGCAGGTACATATCCTGTTCGAGTTCATTGTGATGTGTGGTGAACGGTCGCGCCGCCGCGCCGCCATATAACGGCTGGAGGATGGGCGTCTCCACTTCAAGAAAACCATGCTCGTCCAAAAAGTTTTGCAATGACCGAATGATCGCGGCGCGCTTGCGGAACGTCTCGCGTACTCGCGGGTTGACGGCGAGGTCGGCGTAACGCTGTCTTGCGCGCAGTTCGGGGTGTTCCAATGCGGCGTGGCGGAGGACCGTCCCGTCTTCGAGGGTTTCGTCTTTTGCAGCGGGGAGAGGGCTGATCGCTTTGGCAAGCAGGCTAAAGTCGTGGACATGAAGCGTCACTTCGCCTGTCTTCGTGCGGAACATGATCCCGTCTGCCTGAATGAAGTCGCCAAGGTCCAGCATCTTGTTGAAGAAATCCACGCGCTCCTTACCCAGTTCATTGGCGCGGATGAACAATTGGACCTTCCCCGCGCCGTCTTCGATATGCGCGAACGAGACCTTGCCCATCGAACGACTGGCGCGGATGCGCCCCGCAAGAGTCACTTTGACTTCTGCCCCATCCTTCTCCTTTGATTCAAATTCAGCAATCGCATCCGCACTCATGTGCGTGCGTTTAGCGCGCGTGGGATACGCCTCAATGCCCTCAGCGCGAAGTTCTTCGAGCTTTTGCAAACGGATTTTTTCGAGTGAGTTGTATTCAGCCATGTTTGATCCTCTCCCTTCTCCCAATGGGACGAATGCCCGCCAGGGAGGAAGGGTCAGAGATGAGGGGAACCGCTCACCTCTACCCTCTCCCGCTGGAGAGGGAGATAATAAAAATAAACCCCGCGTCCGTCACAGGTACGCGGGGTACAACAGGTCGCTCCTGTGTTTATCCGATCTTCAGTATTTTAACCGTATATGTGCCGCCCGGGGTCTCCACTTTGACGGCTTCGCCGACCTTGTGACCCAAAATGGCTTTGCCGATCGGCGACTCGTTCGAGATCTTGCCTTCACGCGGATTGGCTTCTGCCATTCCCACAATGGTGAACGTCTCCGCCTCGAAGTTTCCTTCTTTGATGGTCACCTTCGAACCCAGTTGAACGCCGTCGCTTTTCTTCTTGCCATTGTCCTCGATGATCTTCGCGCTGGCTAGCAAAACATCCAATTCCTGGATGCGCCCTTCCACAAAAGCCTGCTCATTCTTGGCTGCTTCATATTCGGCGTTCTCGATCAATTCCCCGCCTTCCATAGCCTCATGCAGGCGGTTGGCAACTTCCTGGCGCTTTACTTTGCGCAGGTAGTCCAGTTCGTCCTGTAATTTTTGAAAACCCTCTTTGGTCAAAAAGTTGTTAGGCATATTGTTCCCTGCTAAGATGAATTTTGTCCCGCATAACGGGACAAAGGCTCGAGCGTGCTTTTTCCTTGCTAAAAACGGGCATACTATATCACGGTTTACGAGTCAATTCAAGTGTTTGTAACATTTTCACACAATTTCCCATAAACGGATGCCGTTGTGTTCCGCCCAATAGGATCGGATGGATTCTACCGCAGATTCAGGTGTATTCATTGCATCTCCCAATACGGGGAGTTGGGATTTGTAAGCCAGAACCGCCTCCTGCCACCGCTTTAGGCCTGCCTCTGTTACCGCATGGATCTTTTCCTTCATTCCAGCCGATTTCGGATCTAGCTGATCGGGCTTGTAGAACAGATAAGGGATGTCAACATCGTAGAGAATCGGCCACCCAAGCAATTCTGCGGCTTGCCGAACCAGGACATGATCCACGTGTGAACCGACCGATAGTTGGCAGACCAGCATATCATCACGCGTGAGGCGAGGAGAAATTGCATTTGCAATTTGTCTGGGCAGATCGGCATCGTCATTGCGCGGGGGAGATGTTAACGCCATCATCGACTTATCACTCAATTCTTCGGGATCATATGGAGACGATACAGAAAAATCGTATAGCCATGCTCCGTCTTTGCCACGACGGTAGATGCAATCCAAAAAATCGAAGTGAACAACTTGCGCCCCAAGGATACCTGCCGCGATCACATCTTCTTCCCGGCGAGCCCGGACAGTTTCATCGGCAGAGGAAAACCCCCAAGAGGCATGATTAACATTTGCCAAGAATGAATATTCTTCGATCTCCAATGGAAAACCGCACATGAAAGTCCATATTTCAACGGGTATCGCTGCTTTTGTTTGTTCGAAGATCAAGCCGCCTGCAGACAGCACGGCATCGTCAAGGTGGGGGGAAAGATAGATCCATCGCATGAGATGATTTAACCACAGTTACCGTGGAAGATTGCAGATTTTAAGACACCCATGCAATTGATTTTAGCGTGGTATTCATGTAAACTTGGGACGGAGGCATAAATGGAGGAACGACGCAAACAGCCGCGCAAGGATTTGATGTCCTATTCCCAGGTGTTCGATATGCACGAGGGGTATCTGGTGGGCTATCTTGGGGATCTCAATGCTCTTGGCGCAATGGTCATCAGTGATGTGGAATTGAAGGCGGAAAAAGGTCTGACCATCCAGATCCAATTGCCTGAATTAGAGAATTTTTCAGACGAAACCATTACTGTTCCCGTCCGTGTTGCATGGTGCAAGCAGGATATTAGCCCGGATTACTATAATATCGGATTGGAATTTAAAAAATTAACCGGAAAACAGCAACAGATCATTGACGCTGTCATCGAAAACTACGAATTCAGACGAGAAAATCCCAGTTACCCGGCGCATCCCAACGAATTGAATATAGCCGAATAACGATACAAATCTTCCTGCGAGATTTTCACGATGCGCGCAGACGGCACGGATGTGCGGCAACTGACGAACAACAGTTATTGTGATTATCAGCCGAGGTGGGGGAAATAAAAATTTGCAATTCAATATAAACAACTTCAGCAAGACTATGCTGATACAAACGAATATTTAGATTGTTGCCTTGAACGAAGCTCAGGCACATGGTTATTTGCTGAAATTTGAGTATAATAATTGCAGAATCATTGCGATCAGCTAAGTTAAATAAATGGCTAGCAGGGTGGGATTTTGCTTGGCTAGAGGAGAGAGAATATGGCAGCTGAAAAACAACGTCTCATTTTCATTAGTTATTCCCGAACCAATCGGGGGTTCGCATTGGAACTTGCCAAAGAGCTAAAAGCATCAGGCTTTTTAGTATGGATTGACCAGTTGGATATTCCTACGGGAGCCAGGTGGGATGACGAGATAGAAAAAGCGCTGACTGAATGTGAGATTTTTTTGGTGATCCTGACGCCAAAATCGATTGCATCGCACAATGTGAAAGATGAAATCGGTTATGCCATAGACAGCAACAAGCGCATCCTGCCGATTTTGCTGGAGCAGGCAAATGTCCCCTTCCGTTTGAGGCGTTTTCAATATGTGGACTTCACAAACAAGAGTAACATTGAAGGGATCGACGCCGCAAAACAACTTCTCAGAAAGCTCATGGATGGACCCACTGAGCCAAGTCCGGAATCACCTGCGACAGATCTTCAAAGTCCCCAATCAAAGATTGACCGGTCTGCCGAACTAAAAGCAGACGCAAATCGGCTTGCACGCGAACGGGCGGAGGCAATCCGATTAGCCAGAGAACAGGAACAACAGGAACGCATTTCACAAGTTGTACAGCAAGCACCGTCACCTGTCATAAAAGAGACCCCTCAACTTCAACCACAAAAATTTGCTCCGCCCAATCGAACTCCGCTGATTATTGGCGCAGTATTATTGCTTGTCTTTTTGCTTGTTGGCGGAGGAGTAGTCTGGCGATTTTTTATAAATCCGCCCCATCCCACCATTACTCCATCTATACCAACTACGCCGCCTCCTGTCGAAGCGACGACTGAAACACCGCCGGAACCTGTCTCCACTACCCCTGCGCCTCCTCCAGTTACGATCCCATCACACCCTGTTGACTTTATTTATTTTTATTATGAAAACATAAACAACAGAAACTACGATCTAACCTGGTCTTTGTTAAGCGATGAATTCACAGCGAAATTCAATCCTGATGGGATAGGACCTTATATGGACACTTGGAATAAAGTCAATCGTGTTGATATTTACTCCGCAGACTACACCGATATATCAGGCGATTCGGCTATTGTTATCATAAATTCGAGCATAACATCCAACCCTTTGAACTACTATCTGGTCTGGGATAGTGCAAAAAATTCATGGCTATTCAACCCCATGCCAGAATCATTCGACGTATCCTGTAGTAGAGCCCCCCAAACATTAAGTGTAGGCAACAACGCAGAGGTCGTCACAGCAAGCGACAATCTTCTGCTTCGGAGCAGCCCAACAGATGGCACAACAGTAGAATCTATGCCGCCTGGCACAATCGTTTTTGTGCTTGATGGACCAGAGTGTAAATACTACCGCCCGGAAAATAAATTCTTCTGGTGGTGGATTGTAGAATCGCCTTCAGGAAATCAAGGTTGGATCGTGGAGGGCTCTGATCCCATTGACCCGGTTTTTGTCCTGCCCTGGCCATAATAAATTATTTATTCTATTTATCTTTCCTTCGAAGAAAGAGTATATTTGACTGACACACCAACACCACAAAAGGGACGAATTTTCATCAGTTATCGCAGAGCGGACAGTGCCGGTTATGCTGGTCGTATCTATGATCGTCTTTCTACACATTTTGGAAAAGACGCCATCTTTATGGACGTGGATACCATTCAAGCAGGCGTGGATTTTGTGGAAGTATTGGAAAATGCGGTGCAATCCTGTGACGTTGTAGTCGTGTTGATTAACAGACAATGGCTCAATATCAAAGATGAAGCGGGAAAACAACGATTGGATAACCCTCGGGATTTTGTACACATTGAAATTGCAGA
>DATDAG010000212.1:0-4279 GCA_036525495.1 Anaerolineales bacterium | reverse complement strand
CACATTCTGCTTCTCTGTCAGTCTCTGCCAGAGTTGGGGAATTTAACAACTTTTTGCTTTCACGCACCAAATTTAGCGCCATATTGGTTTTTTCGCCAATCTGGTACACAAAGAAAGCCTGCCAGTTTAACAAGTTGGCTTTTAGTAATGCCGCGTTAACACTGGTTGATATTTCGAAATACTTATCATGATGCTCAACGAAAGCTCGAAATGTCAATTCCCCTTTTTGAAAACCACCGCGCCAAACATAATACATGCCGAGCGCCGTAGTTTTTCCCAACAAGTTTTCGATGCGTCCATTTTTAAGAAACCAAATCCAGGCTGCGCGGGTATTTTCGAGCTCAATCGTCAGAACATCCAGCACAGCCTTCTGACCTATAGATCTAAAATTATCCCTGGTTACCTGATCTGAAAACCACTGGCAGTAGTGTTGGCTGTGACGATCTTGGATGGGTTTCAATTTTTCGGAATACTCTGCCAGCTTCTCCGCGCCAAACTGGCGCAGCAGCTCGGGTACGAAGTACCGGTCCTGAGATTTTACGTACCTCAGGAAGGATTTTCTTACCAGGGAGGCGACATCTTCGAACGAAGCGCCGATAATTTTCTTACATGCTTCTCGGGTAAATCCACCGCGGAAGACAGATAGCTCGGCGAAGATCCGTTTTTGGGTTGGCGTTAGCTGTTTCCACGAAACGTCGAAAACCGCCCGAACACTGCGATGGCGACCAGGAACATTACGGATTTCCGTCGCAAGGAAATCGTAATTTTTCTGGATTTCGGCAGCGATCTTCGGAATAGGCAGGCTGCTGACCCAGGTCGCAGCCAACTCTAAGGCTAGCGGCATCCCTTCTACCAACAGGCAGATGTGTGCCAGGTATTTCAATTCCGAGTCATTTAGATCGAAATCCGGTTGGTGGCGTCTGGCAGCCAGTAGAAACAGCTCCCCAGATGGGTAGTCAAGAGCACTTTTTGCTGCCACAATAGTCGGAAACTCAAGGCCTTGCAGAGGGAATACTTGCTCACCATGAAGTCTGAGGGGCTCCCGAGAGGTGACCAGTATGGTTACACCTGGAGCTGAGTTCTGGATTTCGGAAAGAATACTAACACCGTTTAATAGATGCTCATAATTATCAACTATTAGAAGTAATCGCTTTGAGTATAAATATCCTAATAGTTGTGATGATCCGTGATCCAACCTGAAGCGCATCGCCTCGGCCACTGCCGGTAGTATTAATTCCTTGGAATTCAGTGATTCAAGAGACACAAAAAAGATGCCATCTGGGAATTTTTCCCGGGAAGTGCCCATACTCGGCTCACCAGGATTTTGAGGCGATACGAGGCGCTCTGCAAACGCAAGAACCAGACGGGTTTTCCCGATGCCTCCCGGACCGACAACCGTTACAAGCCGTTTTCCTTCGCGAAAAATCAGGTTTTCGAGACTTTTTAGTTCACCGTCCCGACCGACGAATCTGGTCGGTTGGGCAGGCAAGTTGTGACGATAAGGCATGTGTTTGGATGCCACCATCGTGATCAGAGTGCTGCTTGTCAGAGTTGACTCATCGCCATGTTCTGGAGTCAGTTCGCCCTCGCGGATCTGCTTATACAGCTTGATCGTCTCTTCCCCCACCTCCACACCCAATTCCTCAAGCAGGATCTGGCGGCACCACTCAAATTGCATCAGGGCTGCACTGCGCTGGCCGCTGAGCGCAAGATGGCCCATTAATTCCCGGTGCGCTTCCTCGTGCCAGGGTTCAATCCGCAGCAACTGCCGAGTGTAATCGATGGCTGCATCCAAACCAGCCTCCCCCTGCGCAGAATGATATTTCACCAATTTCTGCAGCACTATCAGGGCCTTTTCCCGCAGACGTACTCGCTCAACCAATAACCAGGTTTCAAATTCTGGTGATCGGCGAATATAAAACCCATCCAGCAGGTCACCCCTGTACAATTGGACAGCCTGGTGTAGGGCCTCCACATCCCCCACTGCAACAGCTGACTCAAAAGATTCCACATCGATCCATACATCGCTGCCCCATTTCAAAGCAACCATCTGGCGGGTGACGGACAGATGGTCTCCAAGAACCCGACGCAGGGTGCTCAGCGCCTGGCTCAAATTCATGCGGGCATTGGTCTCAGGCATCTCACCCCAGAGTAAGCCGGCTAAAGCTGGGCGCGTGTGCGCCTGGCCTGTTACTGCCAGATAGCACAGCAGCGCTTGAGCCTTACTGGATTTCAAATTGGGAACCAGGATTCCCCTCTGCCGAATTTCCAGGCTTCCGAACAGGTTCAATTCCAGCTTTTTGGCCATAAACTCCTGAATTTCCATCCGGTTGATATGGATGCGTGGTTTTCAGGGGACGAAGCCTCACAAATTTGGTGGATTTTAGAAGACAGGTGTTTATTCAAGGAAGATTCATAATTGATTCATACATTTCTGGTAAGTAATGGACAGTTGAATTATAGCACTATCGGGATTTCTAGAGCCTTCTCCAGGTTGCTTATCCCTAGGCGCCCTGAGAGACCTCAGGATCAGCAAAAAACTGAATCGGAAAGGAGAAAAGTAAGATGTCCAGGAAAAGAAAAATCATCGGTATTGCCACCGCGCTGACCGCTCTTGCGGTGATCATCGCTTTCGGCATCCGGGCCAGCGCAGTAAGTGCAGTTGAGGAGGTTGAGATAGTAAAGACCTTCAACGCAGCAGAGGGCCAGTTGCCTGAAGGGGTCATGCTGGACAAATCTGGTAACATATTCGTCACCCTTGGCGCTCCAGCATTTGCCGGGGGAGGATTGGGGGAGGTCTGGAAGATCAGTCCCGATGGTACGGAGACAACAATCCTGGCTGAATTTGACTATCCGGGTGTATCTGGTCCCGCCGGGATTGTTATCGATGCCCCCGGGAATGTGTACTTTGCATATCCTGCGACAGATCCAGAAATCAATGGGGTATATCGTCTGGAAAACGGGAATCAGGTTCGACTTCCTGGGACGGAGAACACAATTGTAGCGAATGGGCTTGCCCTTGATAAGCATGGCGATCTCTTTGCGAGTGACTCGGTCCTAGGCGCCATCTGGCGAATCTCGCCTGGAAAGTCCGGGGTTGCAACGATGTGGTTTCAAGATGATTTGTTGGCGGGCTGTCTGCCTGATGAACCAGTTGGAGCCAATGGGATCGCCTTTTGGAAACAAACCCTCTACGTCGCAAACACCGGTAAGGGACTCCTCGTACAGATTCCCATCCTCGAGAATGGAGCCCCGGGTGAACCGGAGGTTGTAGCCGGCGTAGAAGACAACGGGTGCGAGTTCGACGATCTGTCCGGCATGGATGGAATTGCCCTGGATGTGCACGGGAACGTCTACGCTTTGTTGGTCCTCCAGAACAAGTTGGTCCGGATAAACCCATCGGATGGGACCTTTACCACACTTCTCACGGAAGAGGACGGCCTTTGGAATCCAGCCAGTATCGTTTTTGGCACTGGTAAAGGTGAGCGAGAGAGCGTCTTTATCAGCAACTACGCTGTCATACCTCCCGAACCTCCAAACAGCCTAGGTCCGGCAGTGTTGAAGTACAACGTGGGCGTCCCCGGATTGCCCATACCTTAGTGCTGTGATAATGCTTCCCGCTCTTCCCAGGCACGCGAACTGGCGAGGGCGGGACGCAATGTTTCCATCTATTCGGTTCATCCGCCGACCTGTCCTGCGTATTTAGAGACTCCGAAACTCCAGATCAGGAGATAGTTTAGTAGCCCTATGAAACCTGGATCTGTTGGTCAAAATAATTCACTTCGCCGCAAGGTGTACTTGTTGACCTGCTGGCAGGAGCGGGACGATTCGTTCGGGTTGGCGACATGGCGTTACAGGTTGGAAGCTCTCGGTTATGACCAACACTATCTGTTCAGGACCTTAAAAGAGGTGATGTCAAAGATCGAGAATGAACTCGACCATGGAGATTGATTGATTAAAATAGGAGAAAGGAGATCTCCAAACGAGCCTAAACTATTTATCCCCTTAATCTTGATTCAATAGGCTCGGTATCGTAACCCAGAGAGGCAACTGTGCTTGGATTCAAACAGTATATCTTGATTATTTTCTATCTGAATTGATTTCTTCCCACAGGGTCCACGATCTCGCGGTTCACCTGGACATCTAGGAGCCAGTCCCGTTCAAATAAGCTATTGGAATTTGTTCGGGGATTTATCTGTGGTTACTTCTTAATCGAGTTTAGACAAAAAGTAGGGCAGAACCCTTGCAGGGGACTGCCCTTGGGTAGAAACTTGATGTG
>DATDAG010000211.1:0-4906 GCA_036525495.1 Anaerolineales bacterium | reverse complement strand
AGTTGGATTGCCCTTGCCGGGCATTCAGCCGCACAGATTCCACAGCCCTGGCAGACCGCAGCTTCGATATAGGCTGCCCCCATAATGCCACCAACACCTGATGCCAGGTTGTCAATTTGCGGCACATTGAATGGACAGATTCGGACACAAGTCAGGCAACCGGTACATAACTCCGGTGACACAACAGCTACCCGCCCCCCGGCAGTCAGAGAAGACCTGCTCAGTACCCGGACTGCCCGCGCCGCCGCGGCCTGGGCCTGGATCAAGGTTTCTTCTAAAAGTTTCGGGTAATGAGCCATCCCGGCCATAAAAATCCCATTGGTGGAAAAATCCACCGGCCGTAATTTAACATGCGCTTCCAGGAAGAAACCATGTTCATCCAGGGCAACCTTGAATAATTTGGCCAGCTGGCGGCTTTCCGGGCGTGGAACAATTGGCATAGAAAGCACGAGTAAATCCGGTCTCAGAAGGAATTCCCTCTGGAGGGATTGGTCATAGGCTTTTATCTCCAACTGTTGAGTCCCTGGAGGACCAGAGCTGACCTCGGGCTTTCTATCTGGAGGGTAGCGCATGAAGATAATTCCTGCCTCTCTTGCCCTGGTATAGTCCTTTTCCTTAAAGCCATAAGTGCGGATATCACGGTAGAGTATGATAATTTGAATGTTTGGTTTGAGTTTTTTGAGTGCTAAAGCATTTTTGATGGCCACTGTACAGCAGATACGGGAGCAGAAGGTTTCGGCTGGGCCAACACATTGGACCATCACGATTGAGTTCATCTGGGCGAGTTTTGTGGGTTTCTGGGTGAGGTGTTCTTCCAATTCTTGCTGTGTGAGAATGCTCGGATGGGTTCCATAGGTATATTCTGGACCACGATATTCCTGAGCGCCAGTTGCCAGGATGGCCGCACCGTGGTTAATCTCTTGTACTTCTTCGGTTTGTACATTTTGAATCGTGGTCTTGAAGTTTCCCATGAATCCGGAATTGTGGTTGACTTGCGTGTTCAAGTGAATAGAGATTGCCGGGTGTTGGCTGGCTTTCTCGATCAGTATCTCCAGGGTTTCTTGCGGCTGCCTGCCGTTGCTGCCTGGGTTCACCTTTCGGAGGTTGCCGCCTAACTGGTTGGACTGCTCCACTAAATGCACCGGGTATCCTTGTTCGGCTACCGAAATAGCAGCCTGTAATCCGGCGGCACCTCCTCCCACTACCAAAGCCGAATTGACCACCGGGATTTTGATGCTATGCTGCGGCACTAATTTTGCTGCCCGAGACACGGCCATCTGCACCAATTCTTTGGCTTTGGTGGTGGCAACTTCCCGATCATTCGAGTGGACCCAGGAACATTGATTGCGAATATTGGCCATCTCGAAGAGGTATGGATTTAAACCGGCTTCCCGGATGCTATCCTGGAACAGCGGCTGATGGGTGAGCGGGGTACAACTGGCCACCACGACCCGGTTAAGGTTCAGTTCTTTGACCTGACTGGTGATATGCTTGATGCTGTCCTGAGAGCAGGTGTAAAGGTTACATTCCGCATGCACCACATGCGGCAGTCGGTTGGCGTGTTCTGCAACTTGATTCACATCCAGATAACCGGCAATGTTGGAACCGCAATGGCACACAAAAACGCCTATCCGGACTTCCTCCTGGCTGATATCTCTTTCAGGCGGGAATTCGATCTTCTGGGTCAATGAAAAACGAGAACTGGCAAGCCGGGCTGCACTGGCTGCAGCAGCACCGCTGGCTTCAACCACAGATTCGGGGATATCCTTTGGTTCCCGAAATGGCCCTATCGCATAAATACCAGGTTTGCTGGTCTCTAACGGGTTGAATTGGGCGGTATGGCAAAAACCATATCTATCCAATTTAATCCCCAGCCGTTTCCCAAGATCCTGGACTGGTTTGGAAATCTCCATCCCGACTGAAAGGACCACCATGTCAAATTCTGCCTGTTGTTTTTTTCCGGTTTCATCGCTGTATGAAAGCAGCAAGTTGCCGCTTTCTGGTTGTTGTTGCAGCATACTAATGCGTGAATAGTGATATTCAACGCCGTATTTTTCTCGCGAGCGTTCAAAATACCCCCAATACCCTTTTGAGAAAGCACGCATATCCATCAAAAAGATTGACACTTGCGTTTCTGGGTGATGCTCTTTGGTCATGATCGCCTCTTTGGTCGCATACATACAACATACCGCAGAGCAATAATCGTGATTTTGATCCCTTGACCCCACACATTGAAGAAATGCTATCCTGTTTGGCGTTATTCCGTCTGATGGTCTTTGCACATGTCCTTGGGTTGGACCCGATGCCGAGAGCAGCCTTTCGTATTGAAGCGATGTGACAACGTTTGGATAGCGCCCTAATCCATATTCGGCGCTCATTTCTGCTTGATAAGTTTGGTAACCTGGAGCAAGTATTACGGCCCCCACATCTAGGGTTTCTGTGTAGGCGGTCATGTTATGGTCGATTGCGTTTCTTCCACAGGCAAATACGCAAGACATACATTCCGAACAAATACCACAGGCCAAGCAGCGCGCAGCTTCCCTTTGGGCAGATTCATCATCATAGCCAAGTTCAACTTCGGCAAAATTACCCACCCGTTCGGAGACGCTCAATTCTTTCAATGGAATCCGAGCTTGTCTATGAATCTCGCCGCGGGCAGCACGTTCTTCCAAAATTTGTTTGCTCAGGTGGGCGACAGGTAGTTCAGGTTTAAGAGATGGTTCAAGCGGGGAACCCTGCAAATACCGCATAATGGAGTCTGCTGCTTTATGTCCACTGTCTACAGCCTCGATGACAAAAGCCGTTCCCGATACGCTGTCACCCGCTGCAAACACTCCGGGACGGGTTGCGGCATAGGTGTTCGGGTTAATGGCAATCGTTTGACGAGAGGTCAACCCCACACCTGTGTCGTCCGGCAGGAATGCCAGGCCAGCTCGTTGGCCGACAGAGAAGATCACCGTGTCACATTCAAGCGTGTGCAGGCTGTTTGGTACTTTTTCCAAGTGGAGCTTACCGACTTCGTCAAAAGAGAAGGATGCAACCTTGGAGCAAGACACCCCGGTAACCTGGCCGTTTTGGTCACCTTTGATTTCTTCAAAGGTCAGGTCGTTATAGATAGTAATTCCTTCCTCCAATGCGGCCTGGACTTCCCACTGGTGAGCAGGCATGGCTTCACGGCTTTCAAGACATGCCATGGAAACCTTTTTGCCCAAACGCACTGCAGAACGGGCACAGTCTATGGCAACATTCCCACCCCCCAGCACAAGGATGTTATCCCCTAGTTGATTGAACAGCGGTTCTCCAGCTTGGTATTTGTTCAAACGGATATCCCGTAAGAAATGGGTATTGATTAAAACCCCTTCCAAACTAGCACCTGGAATTGGCAGGCGGATGCCTTCGTGAGCTCCCACGGCAATCAGCACTGCATCAAATCCTTGCTCAAAAAGGTCATCCAGATTGTTGACCATGTGATTGAGGTAAAGTTCAACACCTAAGTCAAGAATATCCTGCACTTCCCGCTCAATGATCTCAGACGGCAAGCGGAATTCGGGCACACCCAGCCGCAGCATCCCACCGGCCACAGGCATCGCTTCGAAGATAGAAACAGGATACCCTGCCAGGGCAAGATCCTGAGCAGCAGTCAATCCACATGGCCCAGCACCAATAATGGCCACTTTTTGGTGGTGCTTTTTGGGAATGGCATCTCTTGCTGTTCTCGGTTTCTCGTATACTTTATCGGTGACAAATCGCTTTAGCGCTCTGATATTAATCGGTTCATCAAACTGGCCGCGGTTACAGGCTGTTTCACAGCGGTGGTTGCAGATCCTCCCGCAAATACCCGGGAAGGGATTTTCCAGCTTAATTACCCGCAAGGCGTCATCCCAGCGACCTTCACGGATCAGAGCGATGTAGCCCTGGGCGCGCTGACCTGCAGGACAGGCATCTCTACATGGAGCAATGCCGAGCTTATCGATCGCATAAGCATTTGGCGTGGCCTGGGGATAAAGTTTGTAGACGGCTCTACGCTGAGAGAGGCCTTCGTTAAATGGATTGGGTACGATCACTGGGCAGACATCAACACAGTCGTTGCAGGCGATGCACTGGTCTGTCAATATGTAGCGGGGCTTGTGCTCAACGCGTACCTGAAAATCCCCCGCATGTCCCTGGATATCGAGCACCTCAGTGGTGGTCATGATTTCTATGTTAGGATGCCGGGCAGTTTCCACTAGCTTGGGCGAAATTGTGCACATGGCACAATCATTGGTGGGGAAGGTTTTATCCAATTGGGCCATTTTGCCACCAATGGCAGATTTATTTTCAATCAGGTAGACCTTAAATCCCTGGTCAGCGAGATCCAGAGAAGCTTGCATACCGGCGATACCCCCTCCCACCACCATTACAGCTCCAGTTGGATTAGGATCAGAATTTGTCTCTAGCGGCATTAAGTATCCCTTGATTTTTTATATGGAAGTCTGCGGCGCCGGAATCCCGCATCTTCATCGGTTGGTTTTTCAACGGATTCAACCTGTACAACTTGAGGGCGTTTCAATGGGTTGGGACCAAGTGCGCGTATACGGTCCACCATTTTTTGTGCACACATAGCAAACGTGTGTCCCTGTCCACCAGACATGAAGAAAATTTCCAATCGATCACCACCCAAACCGATAGCATCCAAAAGTGATTTAGCCTGATTCACCCTTGCTAATCCGCGTTCGTTGCCGCGTACGTGGTGGCAGTTTCCAATCGGGCAAGCGACAATGTAAACCCCATCTGCACCTTGCTCGAAGGCTTCCAGGATGTATCGAATATCAGTTTTTCCCGAGCAGGGCAGACGGATAAATTTAACATTTGCAGGGTATTGGATGCGGACAGCACCAGCCGTATCGGCAGCCATGTAGCCGCAATA
>DATDAG010000210.1:0-2986 GCA_036525495.1 Anaerolineales bacterium | reverse complement strand
GGCGCGATCAAACATGGCTTGTGAGGCTTTGGTGCGAGTCTTGAATTGGTTTTCGAATGATGCTGCCATATTGTCCTTTTGGATTAGCAAGCTATCAAAATTTCCTATTCAAGGGAGAGGTTTCAAAGAGACCTGCTTACCTCTGCTACCGCGTCAGACATGCGGCTGAGGACTTCATCGAGCAATGCGTATTCGATCACGAGAGGGGGCTCGATCCGGATGGTTTGTGCGCTGGTCAGCGTGCCTGCCACCAAAACGCCCCGTTTAAATAATTCTGCGGCGACCTTGTAACCGGTTTCAGGGATTTTGAAGTGCATACCGATCAAGAGCCCTTTACCAGTAATCTTTTCGAATATTTGAGGGTATTTCCCTGCTAATTCCTGAAGCTTTGGCATCAGGTACTCGCCTTTTTGAGCGGCTTGCTCCCAAAGTTTATCGCGCAAGGTGACATGAATGGAGGCGATTGCCGCCGAGCAAGCCAACGCACCGCCGCCAGTGGTGGTGGTATGCATGAATGGGTTCGGGTACATCATTGGTTGAAAGATTTCTTCGGTGGTGGATACGGCGCTTATCGGCATTACACCGCCACCCAGTGATTTGGCGACCGCGATGATATCCGGCTCGACATCCCAATGGTTGACTCCCCATAACTTCCCAGTCCGGCCCAACCCGGTCTGGACTTCGTCTGCTATCAACAGGGTGTCATATTTTCGGGTGGCTTCTCGGATACGCGGCCAGAAGTCATCCGGCGGGACGATTGCACCCGCTTCGCCCTGAATGGGTTCAAACATTACGCCTGCCACGCCGATGCCAATCTTGTCACAAATCTCTAATTGCTTTTCCACTGCATCGGCATCCCCAAACGGGACGTGGTAGACCGGCCCGCCATACAGCATTCCCATTGGCTGGCGGTAATCGGCTTTCCCAAGCAAGGATAACGACCCCATTGTTTTACCGTGGAAAGCCTTCACACCGACGATAAAAGCCGTTTTTTTGGTGTATAGTTTGGCGATCTTGATGGAAGCCTCAATCGCTTCGGTACCACTGGCTGCGAACCAACTGTACTGCAAGTTGCCAGGGGTGATATCGGCCATGATGCGGGCCAGCACACCACGCAGCGGGTCGATCAATTCTTGGCTGGGCATCGGGGTGCGTTCCAGCTGGGCGCGCACGGCTGCAATAATATCTGGATGGCTCCAGCCATGGTTAAGCATCCCGTACCCTCCCAGGCAGTCTATATATTCGCGCCCGAGCACATCTTTGAACACAGCACCGGCCCCAGTCCATTCAACCGCTGCCCAATCCCCAGCTTCTGTCACAGATTTTCGATAATCCAGCCAGCCTTTGTTGAAATGCTCTGAAAAATTATTTTTGGACTCGGTGATGATCCATTTGGCTTGTTTTTCATCGACTGCTTCCTGGGAGATGATATCCAACCACTGGCTTGAGTATGAAAGTGCTTTTTCGAGAGGATCTGTCATTATAACCTTTATATTTTTTGTTATCCTGTTTAGTCTCTGTTCCTGCACGTATTTGAGGCGAGGTGGCTCGTGAACCGCATCTCACTTGGCTTGCGATCCATCGCCATCATCTATCAAATCCATGGGAATACGCCATTGGTAGATGTCTTTAAGGATTATGGGAACAATTGAGGTAACTGTTTTTTTTACGCCGGGAATTTTTCGAACTACTTCAGTAACAAATCGGTAAATTTCCTCTGTGTCTTTGGCAACCACCTGGATACTGACATCGGTCTCCCCTAGGGAGGAGGCTACGTAGGTTACATTTTCGTTTTCTGCCAATTTATTGGCGACTTCGAGGATTTTATCGGATTCCACTTCAATCCAGATATCCGCATAGATATTCAGTCCAAGAGCTTTTGGATTTACAACCGCACTGACCCTAATAACATTTTCTTCTATCATGCGATTGATGCGGTAGCGCACAACACGCTCGGAAGTGCCTTCAATCTGACGGGCAATTTCAGTAGCAGAAATGCGCCCGTTTTCGAGTAGTAAGTTTACGATTTCTAGATCAAGCTTGTCGATATTATACATAAGTTTTATTCTATATTTCCGAATTCGACAAATTTTAGCTTTTTATATCATGATGAAAATTTATTGTCAAGACAGGATATTTTCTTGATTTGCTGCTAAGAATTGGGGCCGGAAAGGCGGTGGGGTTGAACAGGTTGAAGGCGCAAGTATTGATCGAGATGTGGAGAAGACACTACAACACAGTCAGACCACATAGTTCGCTGGGGTATCGAACACCGTTACCTGCTAACATCCTGGTCCAGCCTACCCAACTCCAGTCGGTTGGATTATCATAAGGACTGGTATTTATTTTGGGGACAGGTCAAATGGATTGAATTCTCTGCATCTAAGACTAGTACACTCATTTTGAACTCCTCTTGTTTACAAATGTAAACGCGAAGCGTATACGTTCGTAAACAAGAGTGGGCAAAATACTTATTGGGGACCAAATCGCCGGTCTGTAGCCTGGACAGCCCTATCCTTGGTAAGCTTCAAAGGCGTTTTTTTATCGGCCAGACTTGACCGATCTTCAAACCAACCAGTTTGCCACAGCGCAGCAACCGGCGAATATATTGCAGGCTGTATGCGCTGTATTTAGGAGCAGCCTGGACGGTGATGTGGTTTGTCACCACAAAGGGAATAGAAGGAGCATCCATCTCAAACCTCACTTTGAGATGATGGACAGTTCCCCTAATTTTGATCGAACGAAGTTCGATTTAAATCAAATTGACAAATTCAGTCAATTTGATCTGTCTCTGGTTTTCGAACCTCAGCAGGTCAAAAAACTGCCCAACATCGATCTGCGGTAGTTCGAGATAGGTCCACGAAGGGGTATGATCAAAAAAGCCGCAGAAGTGGCTTTTTGATTCGGAGTTTGCTTGGCAAACTCCAGGTACAAGTAGAGAACCGCAGGTTCTCTTAAACAATGGCGGAGCCATTGTCATCCTGAG
>DATDAG010000209.1:0-15118 GCA_036525495.1 Anaerolineales bacterium | reverse complement strand
CGCGGAGACAAATACATGTCTCGATAGCGCGGCGAGGCTCGTAAAACGAAAACAACCCAAGGTCCGGGTCGAAGCGTTGGAAAAGTCCACACACATCCTTCCGCTGGAACGTCCGGAGGAAGTGTTTGACATGATGCAATCATTTCTAAAAGAGGTACTATGAGCGAAATCAATTATTCATCCGCCGAATTGATGATCATCAACGCCGCGCGTTTGCTGCGCGATGGTGACGTGGTCTTTGTCGGCGTTGGTCAACCCAACCTGGCATGCAATCTCGCCAAACGGACTCACGCCCCCAATCTCGTAATGATCTACGAAGCGGGCGTGATCGGCGCGGAGCCAGCGCGCCTGCCGTTATCCATTGGCGATCCCACACTCGTGAGCGGTTCTCTTTCCGTGGTGAGCATGTACGACATCTTTGCGAATTACCTCCAACGCGGCAACGTGGACGTGGGCTTTATGGGCGGCGCGCAAATTGACAAATACGGTAACATCAACGCGACTGTGATAGGCGGATACAATTCGCCAAAAGTGCGCCTGCCCGGCTCCGGCGGCTCGCAGGAGATCGCGGCATGGGCGAACCGCTGTTACATCATGACCCCGCACCAAAAGCGACGCTTCCCCGAAAAAGTGGAATTCATGACATCGGCTGGCTTCATCGGCGGCAAAGGGGATCGTGAAAAGGCCGGTCTGCGAGGCGGCGGGATGCTGGCTGTCGTGACAGATATTGGCATCATGGAACCGGATGAAACGGGTGAAATGATCTTGACCGCGCTGCATCCTGGCAAGACTGCCGAAGAAGCAAAAGCCAATACAGGCTGGGATTTGAAAGTCGCCCCACAAATAAAAACCACTGAACTTGTCACAGAAAACGAATTGCGGATTCTGCGCGAAGAACTCGACCCAACAGGAATTTACCTGAAAGTCGGCGGGTAAGTTGCAAATACAAGGACCTCGCGGTTGAAAACCCGCGAGGTCCTTTTTCATTTTGATGATAAATCACGATTTCGTCATCACAAACGTCCTGCCGTCCGTCGATTCGCGGCGCGGGTCACATTTATCTTCACCAACCAGTTTGAATTTCAAGTTCGTACCATCGAAAGTCCATTCATAGGTTCCGGGGAACGGACATTCATCGGTACCTTCCTCGATCCACTGATTGCCTTTCAGGCTGTACTTCCCCTCGGCGCCATTTTGGCCATACATAAAATACGCCCAGGTCATATCCTCATTGAAGTAATATCCGGTCAGATCGTTCTCCGAGTCGACAAATTTTCCAGTGGGGAAACCAACGTCACTGGGGGAGGTCGATCCGCATGCGGAAAGGATCAGCGAAGCCAGCATCATTCCGATCACGAGCAAAAGCATATTCCTTTTCATTTTTCTCCTTATTAATGATTATTCGCATTTCACGTTCTGGTTAAAGGGGGCGAACATACCCGAAGGATTCGCCTGCCAGACCCAGACGTGTAGGTCATAGTGCGGGGGTTGGCCCGGTTCATGTTGCTCCATGGGTCCATCAAACGATCTGTCAAAAAGGACGGGGGCAGGAGGAGCAGGGTTGGGAACAGGGGTATCCGGTGCGCCAATGCCGTAAAAATATTCAACACCCACCAATTTCATTTCGCCACCTTTCTCTACATAGAGCAGGATTTCCGGCTCAAGGATATTTTCGGCTGGATCCATCAGACGGGCTGGATTGATAAAGTGGATGCCCATGCCGCCATCCGGTGATGAGACACATTCCGGGGTGCGGATAAATCCATCCGCATAGGCGACGTTCACATCGTGATACTTGGCGGTTGCCTGCCTCACCTTTGCCAGGTCTCTCAGCACGACCGGGTTCGTTTCTCCACCTGCGGCGTACACAATGCTGGCAAAGACACTGAGCAATAGAACGGCGACAAGTAATGCTATCTGAACTTTTCTCGACATTTTTTCTCCTTTGACCAATGAATTTTGCGCAGTTGCGCGTTGGTCACGTAGTCGCAATGTAGCATTTTGAAAACCAAATTTCAAGGGTTTTTGAGCCTTCTTATCGCTTTTTATATAACTTTTGTCCAAAATTCATGACCGATACAAAAAGCGATATAACGGCTTTTTCCCCTTGAACCAGACCTATCGCTACGCTATACTCCCCGTTAATAGAGGAAAAGTCATGAATCAGGAACTGTCTTTTGGAGCACACGTCCGGCAACAGCGCCGAGAAATGGATCTGACGCAGGAGGAATTGGCGCGGCGCGTCGGCTGTGCGGCGATCACACTGCGGAAGATCGAAGCGGACGATTTGCGCGCCTCGGTGCAGATTGCCGAGCGGCTGGCGATGGCGTTGTCAATTCCATTGGAGGAACGCGCGGAATTTGTCCGCTGGGCGCGCTCCGTGCGACCCGCCTCCTCGGACCTGCCTCAAATCACCCCCCCACCTGCCATCGAAGAGATCGGGCGCGAAGACCTGACCGGGCGCGCCATCCGGGGCTATGCACTGGCGGAACGCATCGGAATGGGCGGCTTTGGCTCGGTCTATCGGGCGGTGCAACCGAATGTTGAGCGCGAAGTCGCGGTCAAGATTATCCTGCCCGCCTTTGCCAATCATCCAGATTTCATCCGCCGTTTCGAAGCGGAAGCGCAACTCGTGGCGCGGCTGGAACACCCGCACATCGTCCCTCTATATGATTATTGGCGCGAACCCGGCGTCGCGTATCTGGTCATGCGCCTGTTACGCGGGGGCAACATTCAGACCCTACTGGGACAGGGTCCCCTCTCTATCGAAACCACAACAAAAATTCTGGAACAAATCTGCTCGGCTCTGAACGCCGCCCATCGCATCGGCATCATCCACCGTGACCTGAAACCCGCCAACGTCCTGCTCGACGAAGATTCCAACTCCTATCTTGCGGATTTCGGCATCGCCAAGAACCTCGGCAACCCCGATTTCGAAAGCCACACCAGCGTGGATGCGATGATCGGCTCGCCACAGTACATGTCGCCGGAGCAAATCCAATCGCTATCCATTCGACCCCAGACCGACATTTACTGCCTCGGCGTGATGCTCTACGAGATGTTGACCGGCGCCGTGCCGTTCACGGGTCCAACCCCCTTCGACCTGATCCAGCACCACGTCAACACGCCCTTGCCTCCGCTTTCTGCGCGCCGTGCCGGATTGCCTGCCGCGCTGGATGAAGTCATTACGCGCGCCACCGAAAAAGACCCCGAAAAAAGATACGCCGACGCGCAGTCCCTTTATAACGACTTCCGCCAGGCAATCGGCAGAGTGGCAGATGCGCACCCGGTGACGGTCATCTATGATGAGGAAGAGAGCGATGTTGAGATCACCAATCCATTTAAGGGCTTGCGCCCCTTCAACGAATCGGATGAGGAAAATTTCTTCGGGCGTGAGACACTCGTTCAGCAACTGCTGGCACGCTTGGGCGAGGGCGGGGAGTTGAGTCGCTTTCTGGGGGTAATCGGTCCCAGCGGCAGTGGCAAGTCATCGGTCGTCCGAGCTGGGTTGATCCCCGCCTTGCGGCGCGGCGGTCTGCCTGGATCCGAGAATTGGTTCGTCGTGGACATGCTGCCCGGTACACATCCATTCGAAGAACTTGAAGCATCGCTGTTGCGTGTGGCGATCAACCCGCCTGAGAGTTTGCTCTCGCAGTTGAAGGACGGGAGTCGCGGCTTGCTGCGTGCGGTGCATCGCATCCTGCCCGCCGACAATTCGGTGGAACTGGTGTTGGTCATCGATCAATTCGAAGAGATCTTCACGCTGGTCCAAGACGAAGCCGAGCGCGCCCTCCTGCTGGAAAGCCTCGCCAACGCGGTCATGGACGAACGCAGTCGCCTGCGCGTGATCGTCACCCTGCGGGCGGACTTCACCGACAAGCCTCTGCGCTACGTGGATTTCGGTGAAATAATGAACCGCCGCTTTGAGTTCGTGCTGCCTTTGACAGCGGACGAGGTGGAACGGGCGGTCGCTGGTCCCGCACAGCGCGTCGGACTCAAGCTGGAGAAGGGTCTTGTTTCAACGATCATTCGCGAAGCTGGGAACCAACCCGGCACCCTGCCGCTATTGCAGTATGCGCTATCTGAGTTGTTCGAAAAACGCGAGGGCCGCACACTGACGAACAAAGCCTACCGGGAGATCGGCGGTGTGTTGGGCGCCTTGGGCAGGAGAGCGGAAGCGATATACACCAAATTAGATGAAACAAGTCAGTCTGCCTCACGGCAATTGTTCCTGCGTCTGGTCACCCTTGGTGAAGGGACTGAGGATACGCGCCGTCGCGTCCTGCGCGAAGAATTGGAAGGCTTGACCACTGTCAACGGTCCGTATTCCAAGGTCATTGACCGCTTTGGCAAAGCCCGCCTGTTGACCTTTGACCACGACCCCATTACGCGCAGCGCCACGATCGAAGTGGCACATGAGGCGTTAATACGGGAGTGGGTACGTCTGCGCGAGTGGCTGATGGAAAGCCGCGCCGATGTCCGCAACCAACGGCAATTGGCGCACGCTGCGCAGGAATGGGAAAACGCGAAGAGAGATACGAGTTTTCTGCTGACCGGCGCGAGATTGGAGCAGTTTGAAGGCTGGGTAATGGGAACCAGCGTGGCGCTGACGAATGCAGAACAGGAATTTTTATCCGCAGGCATCACCGAGCGCAACCGCCGCGAATCAGAGGAAAGCACACGGCAACAACGTGAACTTGAAAACGCACAAAAACTGGCCGAAACCGAGCGACAACGCGCCGATGAACAGACCCGCTCTGCAAGTCAGTTACGGAAACGTGCGATTTATCTGGCAGGCGTGCTCGCGGTCGCACTCTTCATGGCTGTTACGGCGATCCTTTTCGGCAGGCAGGCGCAGATCGCCAGCCGCCTTGCCACATCGCGTGAACTGGCGGCGGCCTCCATCAGCAGCCTTGATATTGATCCTGAACGGAGCATCCTGCTGGCTCTGAAGGCGCTGGACGCAAGTCACACCAGCGAGGCTGAGGACGCCCTGCACCGCGCCGTGCAGGCATCGCGCCTGCAACTGGTCATCCAAGCGCAGGAGCCGGGCGCGGCAGGCATGGTCGCCTTCAGCCCGGATGGGGAACAACTCGTCACTGCCGCGTCGGATGAAACGGTAAAGGTCTGGAATGTTTCAAACGGCAGTCAGGAGTTGAAACTCGACGGTCGCTTTGCCGCCTGGAGCCCGGATGAAAATCAACTGGCAGTCGTCTCAGCCGACGGCACGGTCAGGATGTATGACCCTGTCACAGGAAAACAGATCCCGCTTCCGGGTCAGGTCGACGCGAAGTTGAGCATGGCATTCAGCCCCGATGGGAGGCGTCTACTCACGGTCGCGTATGGCAATCTTCCCATAATATGGAATTCAAAGACCGGCAGTGAATTGACCGCATTCCCCGGTCACACGGATTTCATCGGTAATGCTGTGTTCAGCCCTGATGGCACACGCATTCTTACCGCCAGCGACGATGGGACAGCGCGCGTGTGGGATGCGGGAAACGGCGGGCAATTGCTCGAATTGGCGCATACGGGGTTTGTCTGGTCTGCGGCGTACAGCCCGGACGGAAAAACCATCGCCACTGCCAGCGGAAATGAAACGTACCTGTGGGATGCTACCAGCGGTGAAAAGGTGCTCACGCTAGCGGGACACAGAAATGATGTGTACTTCATTGCCTTCAGCCCGGACGGCACACATCTCGCTACGGGAAGCCTGGATCGCAAGATAAAGATCTGGGATACCGCCACAGGTGTTGAACTGTTCTCGCTGGCAGGTCACGTAGGCGCGATTTACGGTCTTTCCTTCAGCCCGGACGGAAAGCGGCTCGCCTCCAGCAGTGACGATGGCACGGTACGCATCTGGGATGTTTCCCCAAGTCGCGAATTCCTCACCCTTCCGCTGCACGGTTCAAGCGGGCAGATCACCTACAGCGCTGACGGTTCGCGCATGGCGACGAGCGGCGCAAACGGCACAATCAAAATCTGGGATGCCCGCACAGGAAGGGATTTGATAACCATCCCTGATTCTGGGACGTACGTCAAGGACCTGCTCTTCAGCCCAGACGAAACACTTCTTTTCTCTGCCGGGGCTGATTCACGGCTACGAGTCTGGAACCCGGCAACAGGCAGTTTATTGACCGAACTCCCCGCTCATTCCGGTCCAGTAAACGGATTGGCAATCACGCAGGATGGCATGCATCTCGCCACCGCTGGCGACGATTACAAGGCAAAGATATGGATGATAACGAATGGCATGCTCTCAACTGAACCGTTGTTCACGCTTGAACATCCAGGTAGTGTATACGCCGTTGCCTTCAGCCGGGACGGGTTGAGGCTCGTGACCAGCGCGCAGGATGGCGCGGCAAGGATCTGGGACACGGCCAGCGGAAGGGATATCCTCACTCTGCGCGGACACGTTGACTTGGTGAGTGCAGTCACATTCAACTTCGATGGGTCACGCGTGGCGACGACCAGCTGGGATGGCACGGCAAGGATCTGGGATGCATTCACAGGTCAGCAATTGCTGGAATTGCGCGGTCACACCAACGGCGTCACATCTATTGCCTTCAGCGTCGATGGTTCGCGCATCGCCACGGTCAGCCGCGATGGTACTGCCAAACTCTGGGATTCGGCGACAGGCAATGAATTGCTCACCTTTTCCGGCGACGGGTCGGGGCTCAACGACCTTTCCCTCAGCCCCGACGGCAAACTTCTTGCCATAGGCGGCGATAATGGCGTGCGCGTTTACCTCCTGCAGCTCGACGATCTGATCGCCCTTGCTCACACGCGCGTGACCCGCAGCCTGAACGGCGATGAATGCCTGAAGTACCTTCACCTCGACCAATCTACTTGCGCTCCGGCAACCGCTGTCCCCACCACCACTGCAATCCCAGCCACCGACCAAAGAAGGGTATGCCAGATCACGAACACTGGCGGTCTATACGACAACTCCTTCAATCAAATGATCTTCAAAGGCTTGCAGTATTCGAACATCATGCTCGGTTGGGATACAAGAGTTATGCAATCCGTGTCCACATCAGATTATGAAAAGAACGTGCGGGAATTCCTGCGGGGGGATTGCGATCTGATCATAGGACTCTTCCAAATGACGGATACCATCCAGTCCGCAGCTGTGACGAACCCGGAACAGAAGTTTCAGGTCATGGACTACGTTTACGAACAACCGCTGGAGAACGTCCGCATGCAGATCTTCGCCACCGACCAGGCGGCATTCCAGGCAGGCTATGCCGCTGCGTCTGTATCAAAGACGGGCAAGATCGGAGTCTTCGGCGGCATTGACATCCCCCCCGTCACTGATTTTATGGACGGTTTCGCGCTCGGTGTTCGATATTACAACCAAAAGAACGGGGCAAACGTGGAAGTCCTTGGCTGGGACGCGGAAAAACATGAAGGTTTGTTCATCGGCGGTTTCTGTTGTTCGGCGGAAGGCAGACAGATCACGCAAGAGTTATTGGACCAGGGTGCAGATATCATCCTCCCCGTGGCGGGCACCAATGTGGGACCCGGGGCAGCGTATGCAGTGAAATCGTATGGCAATGCCTACATCATCGGTGTGGATACCGACTGGGCGGTCACCGAGAGTGAATTTGCAGATATCGTCCTGACCAGCATCCTGAAGAACTATGATGCGAGCGTAGTGCAGGCAGTTCAGGCGATTGAGAACAACACGTTCACAGGCGGCATCCAGATCGGCACATTGGAGACCGGCGAGGTCAGTCTGGCACCGTTCTACCAATTCGATTCGCTTATTTCTCCCGGGGTCAAAGCGGAGTTGGAACAGATCAAAGCAGATATTATCACCGGTAAGATCAAGACCAAGCCATAATCAAAACAGCCTCGCGGACATTCCATCCGCGAGGCTTAACCTAAAATCGTAAATCGAAAACTTGTGCTGAGCTAGTCGAAGCGTCGGACTACGTTCCTTCTTCCCACGAACTCAAATATTTGACCTGTTCGGGGGTGAGCACATCGATCCTGGTACCCATCGCTTCGAGTTTGAGACGGGCAATCTCGTTGTCGATGTCGGTCGGCACGGAGTAGACCTTCTTCTCCAGTTTATCGGCGTTCTTCGCCATGAATTCGGCAGACAAAGCCTGGTTGGCAAAAGACATGTCCATGACGGAGGCAGGATGCCCTTCGGCAGAAGCGAGGTTGATCAGGCGTCCCTCGCCGAGGATGTTGATCTTGCGTCCGTCTTTGGTGGTGTATTGCTCCACGAACGGGCGCACGAGTTCGGGCTTGCCCTTGCTCATCTCTGCCAGCGCGGGGATGTTGATCTCCACATTGAAGTGACCCGAGTTGGACACGATCGCGCCGCTCTTCATGGCTTCAAAATGATGCTTGTCAAGTACGTTGATGTCGCCTGTGAGTGTACAGAAGAAATCGCCGACCCTGGCGGCATCTTCCATCGGCATGACCTGATAACCGTCCATGACCGCTTCGAGCGCCTTCATCGGATCCACTTCTGTAACAATGACCTGTGCGCCCATGCCGCGTGCGCGGGATGCGAGACCGCGTCCGCACCACCCGTAACCTGCCACAACAAAATTCTTCCCAGCCAGCAGGACATTTGTCGCGCGGATGATCCCGTCAATGGTGGATTGACCCGTGCCATAACGGTTATCAAAAAGGTGCTTGGTCAGTGCATCGTTGACGGCAATGACCGGGAACTTCAAGACCTTGTCGGTTTCCATCGCCTTGAGGCGGATGACACCTGTGGTGGTCTCTTCCGTCCCGCCGATGACACCCTTGAGCAGCTCACTGCGCTCGGCATCTGAAAGTCCCTTTGCCCAAGAAGCAAGGGAAGGCTCGAGCTTCTCGAAACGACCCATCTCAATAAAGAACAGGGACGAAACGAGGTCGGCGCCGTCGTCCATTGTCATGTGTGGTTTGTGTTCCAGCGCGGCGCGGATGTGTTTGTAGTAAGTGACGTTGTCCTCGCCTTTGATCGCATAGGTGGGGATCTCGAACTGGTTTACCAGTGCGGCCGCAACGTCATCCTGCGTTGAAAGAGGGTTCGAGGCTGTCAGGACGATGTCTGCGCCGCCGTCCTGCAATGTGACCATTAAGTTGGCAGTCTCGGTCGTCACGTGCAGGCACGCAGAAACACGCAGACCCTTGAGCGGCTTCTCTTTCTTGAAACGCTCACGGATCTGTCGCAAGACGGGCATCTCGTTTTCTGCCCAATCCATGCGGCGGCGTCCGCCCTCTGCCTGATTGATGTCTTTGATATCGTAGTTACTCATTTATTGCTCCTTTATTTTCCTGCTCGGTGGTCGAGTGCGAAGCGTATCGAGACCACCACTAACTAAAAGTATTTTGGTTACATCTGGTCTCGATACGGGATTCGCCCTACTCGACCAGCGGATGTACCTTTTACAACAACGCGTCTAATTTTCCGCCATCATCGAAATGCATTCTAAAACGTTCGACAAATTCTTTTCTCGTGTAATTATGGCTTTGCGTACCCTTTTGTTCCAAACAGTACACTGCCGCTAACGAACCGATCTCTCCGCACAACTTCCAACCGAAGCCATGTGAATAGCCTGCCAGGAAACCACCGCGGAAGGCATCTCCTACGCCGGTAGGATCGACGATCTCATCCTCAGGGACGGTTGGGATATGCACCGCGTCGCCCCCGACGTAGAGGTCTGCACCATCCTTGCCGCGTGTGATTACCAACACCTTCACATGTTCAAGGATTTGGTCGAGGCTTCTACCTGTTTTCCTGGAGATCAGCCCGAACTCGTAATCGTTGCAGAAAAGGAATTGCGCGCCTTCCATATTGCGTGCCAGTTCACTTCCCTCCAAGCGAAGGACTTGCTGGCTCGGATCATACAGATAAGGGATTCCCAGCTCGCGACACTCTGCTGGGAACTTCATCATTGCATCCGGCGCACTCGGCGAGACGATGACCAGATCAGGCTTCTTGTCCAGCTCCTTCAAGGACTGCGTGGCAGAATGTCCCATTGCCCCGGGGTAGAAGGAGGCAATTTGGGCAGAATCACGGTCCGTTGTCGCAAAGAACGAGGCGGTGAATTCGCCGGGGATCACTTTCATCAACGAAGTGTCCACGCCTTTAGATACGAGCCAGTTACGATAATCCGAGAAATCCTCGCCCACTGTTGCCATCACGCGTGGACGTTCGCCAAGCAATGCCATCGTATATGCAATGTTGGGCGCAATCCCTCCGCGTTGTTTCGACATGCCGTCAACCAGAAACGAAAGGCTGATGGACGCCAAACGTTCGGGAAGGATCTGTTCCTTGAAATGACCGGGGAAGGTCATCAGGTAATCATAGGCTACGGAGCCGGTAAGAAGAATGTCCATTCTAATCCTCTGTCATTGCGAGCGAAGCGAAGCAATTTCACCACCACCTGCAACGACCAGATTGCTTCAGGTTATCGCCCTCGCAATGACATAATAGATTCACACTAAAAGGCGTGGCGCTGGGTTTCGATACGGCAGGAAAGCACTGCCTACTGAACCATCAAGCGTCACGCCAGTGTTTGTGCGGTCGAAAGTTTATCATGTGATGCCCCCATTGTCTAGAAAATAGGATTGCAAATTTCTGATCCAAATAAAAATCAATAACGCGCTTGCAGTGACTGATAACTTTGAAACGCAAGAATTCCGAACAGGAACGCAATATATACGCTTTTCATCACGAGCAATCCAACCAAAGCAATGATTCCACCGGCGACAACCGAAACCCACAAGGATTTTCGCGCACCATCCAATGGATCGTATTGGATGAGGATATTTCTTGTCACCTGTCCACCGTCGAGCGGGTAAACAGGCAGAAGGTTGAACATCCCCCAGAAGACATTAACGAACAAAAGCATGGTCAGAAAAATACTCAACACCCTGCCCCCAAACGGCATGATCGCTGTTAAGGGAAGGGGCAGAAAACCAAACAATTTACTCGTGAGTAGCACTCCACCTGAAATTGTGACCCCGACCATGATAAGCGAGGCAAATATAAACCCGGCAAAGGGACCGGCGAGCGAGATCACGATCTCCTGTTTTGGGCTCGGGGAAACGTTTGCCCAACTTGTTCCCCATGGAGCTGCTTCAGGGACGGTCAAGCCGCCCATCATGTGAAGCACGATCTGCGAATGGATGCCATACCGACGGAATGCCAGCGCATGTCCCAATTCGTGGATAAGGATGGAAGCAAACACGACAAAAATCCAGATCGGGATCTCAATCAGGTCGCCAGAAGACCCGAGCAGGAGTGCTATCAGCCAAAACAACGGATGTACTCGAACAGGGAAACCGGCAATCGAAAAGCGGAGGTCGTATCGCGTAGGCGGAGGGACTTGAAACATGCTTTATTATTCTCCTAGCACTGCTTTTTTCAAATTGACTTCGAATGGCGGATAGACGATACCGTTCTCTGTAACGATTCCCGTCACCAGCCGATTTGGAGTCACATCGAAGGCAATGTTTCGCGCTTTGGCATTTTGCGGCGCGATCCGTTCGCCCATGAACTCCAACCCAAGCACCTCCTCGGGATTCCGCTCTTCGATGGGAATCAAGTCGCCGTGCGCGAGGGAGAGATCAATGGTGGAAGTGGGGACCACGGGATAGAACGGCACTCCGTTGTCATGCGCGGCGAGGGCAAGCATATATGTCCCGATCTTGTTTGCCACATCACCGTTGGCGGCGGTGCGGTCTGAGCCGACAAAACATTTCTGCACTTTGCCTGCTTTCAGGAAATAACCAGCCGTGTTATCGCTGATGATCTCATAAGGGATTCCATATTGCTCCAACTCCCATGCAGTGAGACGCGCCCCCTGCAAACGCGGACGGGTCTCATCCGCAAGGACATGAATCTTCTTGCCCTGCTCATGGGCAGTGCGGATAACCCCGAGCGCGGTCCCCCAGTCCACAGTGGCGAGGGCGCCGGTATTGCAATGATGGATGACCGTATCGCCGTCATTGATCAACGCCGCGCCATGTTCCGCCATGCGTTTGTTGATCTCCACGTCTTCGTCCGCAATGCGCTGCGCTTCTTCGAGGATGAACTGGCGAAGGGAATCAGCATCTATGGGCGACTCGAGACTGGAAACTTTGCTTAGGATGCGGTCGATTGCCCACGCGAGATTCACAGCAGTTGGACGCGCAGCTTTCAAAGTGTTGGATGCGGCTTGTAGATCAGCGAGCAGATCCTCGGTCGAGGAAGAAGCGGATTCAAATCCAGCAAGAGCAAGCCCAAAAGCGGCGGCGGCTCCGATGGCTGGCGCGCCGCGCACGACCATATCCGTGATCGCGCGCGCAACTGACTTATGGTCTTTGTATGAAATGACTTCAAAGCGACCCGGCAGGATGCGCTGGTCTATCATCTTGAGTTGGTTGTCTTCCCAGAATACGGTTCTCATAGTGTGATGAGTGTAGCATGGGAGGTTTTGATTGTAAAGTTTACAGGTTGTCAGACCTATTCATATATTTCCGAGTAAATAAATGTGATTATTTTAGGGACAAAAATCACATGACCAATAACACAAATTGTGACATAATAATTAGAATGCAGCGTCCTCGCTGGATTCGGTATACCAAATCTATAGTTCAAGGAGGAGAGATGTTTGTAACACTTAGAAAAGTTGTACCTGTCCTTGTATTAGGCTTGCTCGTTTTTAGCCTGTACGCATGTGCGCCAGCCACCACGGCTGACGAGGGGATCGTGATCGTCATTCCCGAAGACCCTCCATCTTTCAACCCAGCCATTGCCGATACCGGATATGACTACCTTGTGATGGAACTGGTCATGCTCGGGTTGGCAGACATTGATCCGAACGGGAACGTATTCCCCGAACTGGCGGCGGAACTGCCAACAGTTGACAATGGTGGTGTGGTCGTCAATGAAGACGACTGGACCATGACCGTGACGTGGAAAATGCGTCAGGATGTGCAGTGGTCGGACGGGACTCCCGTCACTGCGAACGATGTGATCTTCACCTACGAGTCCATCGTGGACCCGGAAATGGGCGCGTGGATCCCTGGCATTGACTATGTTGACAGCGTGGAGAAATTGGACGAATACACCTTCACCGTGTACTACAACTACGTCTATCCTGGTTACCTGACCCAATTCGGCGGCGAACAGGTTGTGGTGTGGCCCGCTCACTTCTGCGACGCATCACAAGGCTTCACCGCCTGGGATTGTGCCCGTACTCCATTGAGCAACGGTCCCTACGTATTGAAGGAATGGATCAACGGCGATCATATGACCTTCGTCAAGAATGACAACTACTACGAAGACGGAAAACCCGCCATTGATACGGTCACCGTTCGCATTGTGCCGGACGAATCGGTCCGCAAGACCATGCTGATCAACGGCGACGCCGACCTCGATATGTGGACGACCGAGCCCATGATTGCCGATCTGGAGGATGAAGCAAGTGTAAATGTCAGCATCAGCCCGTATAACCGCTGGGTAATGCGCATCTACTTCAACCTGTCTGCCAAGGGGACGAATGACCCGGTGGAGACACCACACCCGATCCTCTCGGATGTCAACGTCCGCCGCGCCATCCGTATGGCAATTGATGTGGACACCATCTCGAAGGAATTCTTCCTGGGTTACGCTCAACCCGCATGGACGGAATTCTTCCGCCCGCCATATCAATGCGACATCGCACGCCCGTCATTTGATATCGAAGGCGCCAAGGCATTGCTCGAGTCATCAGGCTGGACGGACTCGGACGGCGATGGCATACGTGAATGTAACGGGTGTACCACCGGCGCACCCAACGGCTACAAAATGGAGATGGAATTCATCACCTATGCAGAATACGGCGAAGCGCTCAACCTGACCCAGCAATTCATTGCCGAGGAACTCAAGCAGATCGGCATCGCGACCAGTCTCAGCATCGTGGAAGGCAGTGTCCTCTGGGCGGCATCGGAAGATGGCGGCATCGAGCAGGGCGGCAACTTCGATATCGACATCTACGATGATGGGTACGCCGGCACCGATCCCACAGATTTCCTGTGGTCGTACTACTATTCAGAAGCCGCGATCCCTGATTACGGCTACAACTACGGCGACTGGATCAACTATGACTTCGATGCCCTGCTTGATGAAGCCTACTCACTGGATGAAGAGTATCGCAAGGACCTCTTTTGCCAGATGGCGGAAATCCTGGAGGATGAATTGCCCGAAGCATTGCTCTTCACAGCCATCAACGCAGATGCGCACTCCATTCGATTGCAGGGAGTCCAATCCACCACCAACGACATCGTGACATGGAACGTCGCAGACTGGACACTCACCGAATAATCTATGACAACATACATCACCCGGCGCCTGATCCAGACCATCGGTCTGCTCTTTCTGCTCAGCATCATGCTTTTCGCGCTGGTCAATCTTGCGCCGGGTGGTCCGCTTGCCGGTCAGGGGCGGAGTCGCCACATCAGCCCGGAAAAAGTGGAACTTCTCAAACGTCAGTTCGGTTTGGATAAGCCGCTCCCAACCCAATACGTCATCTGGCTGGTGGGTAATGACTGGATGAAGGTTGATACCGATGGCGACGGAATCGAGGATAGTTTCGGAACACGCTATGGCATTCTGCGCGGCGATTTCGGGTTTTCCTTCCGTACGCGCCAACCCGTTCTGGTTGAGATCGGCCAGCGTCTTCCCAACACCATCTACCTGATGTCCATCACGATTCTGGTGGCTTTGCTGATCGCCATACCCATTGGCATCGTTTCCGCCCTGCGCCAATACTCCAAGTTCGACATCACGGTGACAACTTTCTCGTTCGCCGGGCAAGCCATACCAGAATTCTGGTTGGGATTGATCCTGATCCTGGTCTTCTATGCCTGGCTGAAAAATCCATTCACGGGTGATCCATTGTTACCATCCGGCGGGATCCAATCCATCAATATTTCGGGTTTCAACCTCGGCGACCGTATCGCCCACCTGATCCTGCCGGTCACCACTGGCGCGCTGGGCTGGATCGCGTGGTACTCACGCTTCCTGCGCTCCAGCATGCTGGAGGTGATCCACAAAGATTACCTCCGCACCGCGCGTGCCAAGGGACTTCCCAACCGCATGGTGCTATATAAACACGCCTTACGAAATGCGCTGATCCCC
>DATDAG010000208.1:0-7906 GCA_036525495.1 Anaerolineales bacterium | reverse complement strand
ACCGGCGATGATGACCGCCCAATCTGTCAGGACCAATCTCAGTTGGTCGAGCATCGTAAATTCAGGTAGGAAGTATCCCAAAAGCACGATCACACCGGATGCAATGGCAAGGACGGTGGTAAGAACGCGCATTAGAAACCGACCCCAAAAAATTTCAAGACCGCCCCGCCCAGAATCGCAAGGATGACCAGCCAGCGCAATACATCCTGCACTTGCAGGCTCGCTTCATGCGATGCGCCCGCGCCCAGATACGCGCCTGCGGCGAACAATTCTTCACCGATCAATGGTTCCGGTGAAGACGCAAATAAAACGGATTGTGCTGACAGGTTATCACTCGCCGCGATCAGGTCTGTCTCTTTGTTGCCTGCGGCATCTGCAAGCAGCCCGGCTTCTGAGCCAAGATCGCCGATCACCACGTTCGCAGAGACATTCTCATCCCACATAACAGGGATCGTCCCCGCGGCGTATGCAAAAGGTGTGAGACCAGCCACACGTCCAGTGGTGAAGCGGTATTGATCCTCAGCTCCCGCGGCGCGATAGCCAGACTGTAACGTATCCTGTGAAAGGATCGCCAGCGAAGCATCCCCGGATGTTACAACTGGCGGATGGTCGCTCAGGGAGGTCCGCTCCGAGAGGCGACGCAACATGGCAAGCCCAGCCAAAGCCGAGCCGCCGCGTGCAGTGAAAAGGTTTCCGCGCCCGATCGAAACGTGGAGGCGGGTGCCGTCTTCGACAGCCTGACCCACAGCATGTTTCAGACGCTCGTAGGCTTCGATCTCACGGAATACAGCGGATGATCTGCGGCGGCGAATGAAAGTAAAAACCAACAGAAGCAACGCAGCAGCAATGAGTACGATAAGCGCTGTCACTTGCCCCCCTCCCCGCGCAGGTATTGTGCGAATGCCTGTGTTTCTTGTTCATCTTCGAGCATGTGAGCGATCAAGCCGAGTTGTTTTCCTCCTGTAAACGGTTGACCAATGTATAGCGCGTGAGCGCCCAGCAGGGATAACGGTGAACCAGCCTCCAAAAACCATGAAACAAGCCCGTCCAATTTGAAACGACGCAATGTTTCTGCCCATGTTAACCAGTCTGCGCGTGATTGCATGGGCGAAGTATAGCATATTTTATACATCGCTCGACTCCACCAAAAGGCATGTAAATTTCAGCGTCATTGCGTTTGCAGCATGGAAAAGGGCGTCCCTTATCGGAATAAACCAGCATAGTATAATCACACAAGAATCCAATGTTGGAGGAACCATGACCGAGAAAAAAATACGCGTCCTCGTTGCCAAACCAGGGCTTGATGGACATGACCGCGGCGCAAAGGTCGTCGCACGCGCGTTGCGCGATGCCGGTATGGAGGTCATTTACACAGGTTTGCGCCAGACCCCTGAAATGATCGCCGAAGCCGCCCTGCAGGAGGATGTGGATGTGGTGGGCTTGTCCATTCTTTCGGGCGCGCACATGGCGCTTGCCCCGCGCATTCTTGAATTACTCAAGGCGAACGGGCAGGACGGTGTCAAAGTGTTCATTGGGGGTATCGTCCCGGACGACGATATGCCCAAATTAAAAGAGATGGGCATTACAGGTATTTACGGTCCAGGGGCATCCACAGAGGACATCATCAAAGATATACGCGAAGTAGTGAATTAGCAAATTACGCAATACAGAAGATGTATTGCGTAATTTCATGTTAGAGGACAAGTTTGTTGACCCAATCCATTCTTAAAGGAAACCGTCTTTCATTATCACGCTTGTTGACACAGGTCGAAAACGATTCGCCTGATGGACGAAGCGCGCTTGCCGAACTTTTTCCACACACAGGCAAGGCGCACCTCATCGGTGTGACGGGCGCGCCGGGCACGGGTAAATCATCCCTCGTGAATCAACTCACGTTACATTATCGAAAAGATCGGGACAAAAAAGTCGCTGTCATTGCTGTTGACCCGTCCAGTCCGTTCACGGGAGGCGCGGTACTGGGCGATCGTGTACGCATGCGCGATCTCTCCGGCGATGACGGCGTGTTCATCCGTTCGATGGCTTCGCGCGGTTCGGTCGGCGGGCTGGCGCAGAAAACCGCCGCGTTCGTGCAAGTCTTCGATGCGGCAGGATATCAGATCATCATCATCGAAACCGTCGGAGCGGGGCAAAGCGAAGTGGATATCGCACGCCTTGCCCACACCACCGTCGTCGTTGAAGCGCCTGGACTCGGCGATGATATCCAAGCCATCAAGGCGGGGATATTGGAAATCGCGGATGTGCTCGTCGTGAACAAGGCGGATCGTCCCGGCGTGGAAAACACGGAACGTGCGCTTCGCTCCACGCTTGAACTTGCCCATCCAACGAAACGCGTCTTCCGCCATCACGGACAGACGATGTCTATTGACGCGTCCGAATCGGATGGGACTCTTTGGATCCCCCCCATCCTCAAGACCACTTCCACCGAGGGGACAGGCATCCCTGAACTGGCTGATGCGATCGCGAAGCACGCGGCACACCTGCGTCAGAGTGGGGATTGGACCGCTCGTGACCGCGCCAGGCTAAGGTCCGAATTGGAGGCGGTGTTGCAGGAGGAGTTATTGAATCGCTTTCTGGGGGAAATCCAACAGGAGGCGTATGAGGATGTACTGGAGAAAGTCATCCAAAGGGATATATCGCCATACGAGGCGGTGCGCTCCCTGTTGAACGGAAAGATAAAATAGACCAGGAGAGAAATGTCACAACAATCCAGTCATGATCTCAAGATGTATGGTGAAATCAAGTTGTATGCCGGCTCCGGTTCGCCGGAGTTGGCGCAAAAGATTGCCGATTTTCTTGAACAAAAATTAAGCCCGCGCGAGGTGATCCAGTTCCCCAACGAGAATATCTTCATCAAGTTGAAGAGCAGCGCCCGCGGACAGGATGTATATGTGATCCAAACCACATCAACGCCTGTGCATTACAACCTGATGGAATTGTTGATCATGATCCAGACCATCCGTTTGGATTCGGCGGCGCGCATTACGGCGGTCGTTCCCTATCTCGCCTACGGCCGCTCCGATAAAAAAGACCAGCCGCGCGTGCCCATCACCGCACGTCTCGTGGCAGATATGATCGAGATCGCGGGTGCAGACCGCTATATGACATTCGATCCGCACGCCGGGCAGGTACAGGGATTCTTTTCTGTGCCGGGCGATGTGTTAACCGCCTCACATATGATCAGTGACTATATTAAGGATAATCTGTTCAGCAACATGGTAAAACCAGTTGTGGTGGCAACCGACCTGGGATTTGCTAAAAAGGGACGCAACTATGCCCTCGATATGGACGTGCCCATCGCCTTTATCGAAAAGAGGCGGATCGGCAACGAAGCCAAAGCCGAGGCATTGACGCTGATCGGCGACGTGAAAGACCGCGATGTCATCATTGTGGATGACGAAGTGGATACAGGCGGTTCTGTTGCGCAGGCTGTCAACGTTGTCAAAAAGCACGGCGCACGGGATGTGTATCTGGCATTCATCCATCCCATCTTTTCGAGCGATGCTGTTGAAAAACTTGCAGCGCTACCCATCAAGCAGATCATCACCACAGACACGGTGCCAATCCCGCCTAAAAAAATGAAATTGCTCGAGGGGCGTATCACCATCCTGTCCATCGCGCCGATGCTGGGAGAGGTCATTCAGCGCGCGCATGAAGGACGGAGTGTGGGGGAGATGTTCAATGAATAGCCGTCAGCGGTTGGCTTTTAGCAAGGAGCCGGCTAATAGCCGATCGCTAAAAGCTGAAAGCTAAAATGCCTGAACTCCCCGAAGTTGAAACCATCGCTCGCAAACTTGAACCAGACCTTGTCGGCAGGAGGATCATTTCAGCCGACCTGCGCTGGGCGCGTACGCTCGCCATGCCTTCGCCAAAGAGGTTCAAGGAACAGATCCAGGGGCAGAAGATAAAAGAGGTAACGCGCCGCGCCAAATATTTCATTCTGCATCTCTCTGATTACGATTTGCTTGTCCACCTGCGCATGAGCGGCGACCTGTATATTAGAAATAGTACCATCAAGCCAGACAAACACGACAGACTTGTAATAAAATTGTCGGGGAACAAGTCATTGGTCTTTAATGACACGCGCAAATTCGGGCGAGTCTGGTTGACGACGAACCCTGAAGAGATACTCGGTAAACTCGGTCCCGAACCCCTCGGCAGGGATTTTACGCCACAGTGGCTATACGCTTCGCTTAAAAGGAGACATCGTCAAATCAAGCCCCTGCTCCTCGACCAGACCTTCCTTGCTGGGCTGGGCAACATCTATACAGATGAAGCGTTGCACATCGCGAAACTGCATCCACTGGCGCTGTCTGATTCAGTATCGTTGAAACAGGCACAGGCGTTGCATGAAGCGATCCGAAAGGTGTTGAAGGAAGGCATCCGCCGCAACGGCGCTTCCATCGACTGGGTGTATCGCGGTGGCGAGTTCCAGAATTATTTCAGGGTATATGACCGTGAAGGTGAGCCGTGCAACGTCTGCGGCACACAGATCCAAAAACTGGTTGTTGGGCAACGCGGTACGCATATCTGCCCAAAATGCCAGATTGTGAGGTGATCATGGAAGAAGGATGGAATTTATCTCCCATATTAATCCCGCTCCTTGCCCTGCTCGTGGGATGGGCAATCGGTTTCTTTGACTCCAACATACGCACATCCAAAAAAGTACGACAAGCAGAAGATTCTGCAAAAGCCGCGATGGAAGCGGCAGAAAAAAAGATCGCTCAATTGCAGGCAAAACAGACTTCCGCAGCAGAGTCGCCTGCCGTCCCCGAGAACCTGGGTTTGATGCGTATCAAAAATGAAAATGGACGCCTTGCCCTCGACCTTGATGGCATACGCGTGGACACATCTGCCATTACAACTGAACAGCGCAAGCGCTTGGTTGAAATGTTGAACGCCATGCGTCCGTGGCTGGAGGGCAAACCTGCCCCTGCTCCTGCACCAATGACTCCGCCTCCTTCAAAGCCCGCGCCTGTTCCCGCCCCGATTGCCTCCCCCCCGCCTCAACCGGTCTCTCAACCGCAGGCATCTGTATCGAAACCATCGGCATCATCTTCCAAAAGGAAGGATGATGAGCCCGAAGTCGTTCCCACTTCCATTGTGGGACAGATCAACACCATCCTGCAATATCGCATTGCCAACACCCCCTTGGAATCCAGAGGAGTATCCTTAATGGAATCTCTATCAGGTGGAGTAAATGTTTATGTTGGAATTCAACGATACGAAATGATCGATGATGTCCCCGATGAAGAGGTAAAAACTGCCATCCGTGCCGCGATCGCCGAATGGGAAAATAAGTTCACGCCGGGGTTGAAATAGGTCTTATCGCTAAAGCTCGGAGATTTTAAGAAATCCCTGACGCTCCTGGCAGTCATCGAACTCCAAATTTATGATGGTTTGAACCGCGCCGTCAACACGGGGCATTGCACGGCCTCTGCAATCTCAGCAGTAATGTTTGGTGTGTAGCGTTGCCGCAGGGAATGTGCGCTATAGGGCGACCCCATACAGACGATATCATACGCCCCTTCCGCGATCTCAGCCAAAATTTGCTCCACAATATTTCCCTGACGCGCAATCGCCCTGGCGTTTATCCCAACCTTCTCTGCCATGTCCAGTCCTTTTCGTAAACTGCGGCCTGGCAGCGTATCTGTCTCCGCAAGATCGCTTAAATGGTCGCGCACATCACGCGTGCTCGGGTAATCCAGGTCTGTTGGGGGGATTACATGCAGAATCGTCACCTCCGCCTGATTGGACATTGCAATTTTAAAAGCGAGTTCCTCGGCTGATTCCGCGTACCCAAGCCCGCCGATACTGACCAGCATTTTCTTTACAGGTATACGTAACTCCGGGACATACAGGATGGGACCGCTGATTTTTTCCATCAATGGACGGATGGATCGCCCGGTCAGCCAGCGCTTGATTTGGGGACGCCCCAATGGGCTGACCACCGTAATGTAATCTCCGCTATTCGCCTTTTCAGGGATGACTTGCTCTGCCTCCCCATTCTGGATCTCGAGGCTGTACTCAACGCCCCGATCCTTGAACAGGCTGACGGCATCTTCGAAAACGGATTCCAAAGGGTGGTGGTCGTCTATCGCCGCAGGATTCAGGCTCTCAGTCACGCCCAGAAGCGTGATCTTCATCCGCATCGATCCTGCAAGCCACGTTCCGTATTCGATGGCATGACGAGTTTCTTTGTATCCGTTTGTCGTGATCAATAATTCCGGCATGCTCAAATACTCCGTTTCCCAAAAAGGATGATCCCCAATATCCCCGCGCCCAACAACACCAGGGGAGACGGGAAATCCAGCCAAAAACCAATTGCACTCAACGACCCGATGAGTAGTGTTCGCCATAGGGATGTTTTAAATCCCTCGGTGCGAAAGATCTGCCACGCCACAATCACGATCAACATCGCCACAGCAGGAGTAAGCCCGCTCATGAATCCCTGCATCCACACTTCACCCTGAAAGCGATGGATGAGGGCGGCAACCCCAAGCATAAGAACGGTGGGAGGGAGAATGGAGCCCAGCAAGGCGATCGACGCGCCAGTCATGCCAGCCACCGAATACCCCACAAACATCGCCAATTGCAAGGCGTCTGAACCAGGTAATAAATTCGAAAACCCGACCGCCTCCACAAATTGGGCTTCAGTCATGAGATTTTTGTCCACTGATTCTTTGTAAAGCAACCCAACAGAGGCGTGACCAGAAGTGCTCAAGACATTGATCTTGAGGAACATCCAGAACAACTGCAATGAGAGATCAAATTTCGTTTGGGTCATCAGAAAATGAATATCCCCAAAAGACCGGCGATCAACAACACAAGCGGAGCTGGTGCGTCAAAGATCAACGCGGCCAAACTTCCACCCGCGATCAGAATAGTTTGCCAGCCATAGTCTCCATTGGAACTGCCGGCAAACACTTTCCATGCCACAAAAAGCATGAGCACTGCCACAGCAGGTGTCAGCCCGGAGACGAAGCGGCTGACCCATGCTTCGCGCCGTAAACGATGAAGGATCGCGACCACGCCAAACATGAGTATCGTCGGTGGGAGGATCGAGCCCAGCAGGGCAACAAGCGCACCGGAGACTCCGCCCGCTGAATACCCCACGAACATGGCGAGTTGAAGCGCATCAGACCCGGGCAGAAAGGAGGAAATCCCCACAGCCTGAATGAATTGGGCTTCGGTCATGAACATCCCAACCGCTTCTTTATATAACAATCCCACCGAGGCAGGACCCGATGTGCTCAGCAGGTTGACTTTGATGAATAGCCAAAAGAGTTGAAGAAGGTTATCCAAGTCTCTTCCTAAGATTGGCACAATTGTAATGGCAATCAGGGAAAAGAAAACAGGAGCGTTTTAAGAGCGACTCCTGTTTTGTACAGCGTAAATTGAGCCGTTAATAAGGTTTTGCCAGCAGGTCATCCAAAACCTTATGCGAACTTTCATCCAGCGTGGAGTGTTTGCTCACACCGTGCGCGTCCATCGTGACAACAACGGGGAAATTCTTCACTTCGATGACCCACATCGCTTCAGGCACACCGAACTCTTCCAATTTATAAACACCCAAAACTTTTTGCACTGTCTGTGCGAGATACGAAGCCGCACCGCCGATCGCATGGAAATAGACACCGGGCGTTTCTTCGCATCCCTTCAAGGTCTTCGGTCCCATGCCGCCCTTGCCGATCACGCCCTTGATGTTGAAATGCTTCATCACATCCGCCTGATACGGCTCCTCGCGCGTGGAAGTGGTCGGTCCCGCCGCTACGAATTTATATTCCTTGGTATCCAAGCCTGCGACCACTGGTCCACAGTGATACAACACGCCTTTATCAAGGTATTTTTTGATCTCTTCATAAACCTTCAAGTCATCTCCCTGAGG
>DATDAG010000207.1:0-2222 GCA_036525495.1 Anaerolineales bacterium | reverse complement strand
AAAATTGCATCGCCCATGGTTTGCCGGAGGGACGATCACTGTCGCTTCGGTGCAGGGAGATAAATATTACATGGCAGACGGTGCGGCTGCGTTTGAAGATGGCACCATTGATTATCTCAATATCCCTGCCATTGAAATCGGACTCAAGCATCTTGAATCGATCGGTTACGATGTGATCCATGAGCGTGTCCACTGCCTGACAGGTTGGTTATTGAAGAATCTGTCTGAGATGAAGCATTCAACGGGTGTTCCCCTTGTCCGAATATTTGGACCAACCCAAATGGATGGAAGAGGCGGGGCTGTAACCGTCAATTTCTACGATAAGGATGACAATGCCTTTGATCATCGTTATATTGAGGAAGAAGCAAACAAGGTCAATATTTCCCTGCGAACGGGCTGTTTTTGTAATCCCGGGGCGGGTGAGGTGGCGCTCGAAATCTCACGTGTGGAGTTGGATGTATGCTTCACTAGTCCAGAGCATGAAGATAGACTATCGCTTGATGATTTCCGTCTTTGCATAGATGGAAAATCAAGTGGGGCAGTTCGCATATCTGTGGGATTGGTCACGAATTTTGAGGATATTCAAAAAATTCTCGAATTTTCAAGGAATTTGCTCTCCTGACATTGGATTCAAATGCAAATTTAATAGGAATCTCCTTAGGGCAATCGCATCTAAATTGAGGTAAAACTGGTTATCTCAAGGAGGAAGCCATGCCCAAGAAGCCATTGGAAGCGATCGAGCAACACTTCAGCAAGGTAACGGACCCGCGCGTGGACCGGACGAAAGAACACAAGCTGATGGATATGATCGTGATAGCGATCTGCGCAGTGATCTGTGGAGCGGAAGGCTGGACGGACATCGAGAATTTCGGGAACAGCAAATTACCCTGGTTGAAGAGCTTTCTGGAATTACCCAACGGCATCCCGTCACACGACACCTTTGGACGTGTATTCTCAATGCTGGATGCAGAGCAGTTCCAACTGGCATTTTACGAATGGGTGCTGGCTGTCAACGAGATCGTGCAGGGACAGATCATCAATATCGATGGAAAACGACTGGCAGGCTCGGAAGACAAATATCTGGGCAAACGAGCGATCTACATGGTGAGTGCCTGGGCAGAAGAGAACGAGATCGTTCTGGGACAGCGTAAAGTGGACGAAAAGTCGAACGAGATCACCGCCATCCCTGAGTTACTCAAGATTCTGGCGATTTCAGGTTGTATTGTGACCATCGATGCCATTGGCACTCAAACCAATATTGCCAAAACCATCATAGCAGCCGAAGCGGACTATGTCTTGAGTGTCAAAGAGAACCAGGGACATCTGTTTGAAGACATTTCGGTCTTGTTTGCGGTCGATCAGGCGCATGACTTCAAGTATGCAACCTTGGAACACCATCAAGAAGTCAACAAAGGGCATGGACGTATCGAAACCCGTGAATGTTGGTGTACTTCCGAGCCTGCTTACCTGAACCTGATCCGTGACCAAGAAAATTGGGTTGGGCTTTGTAGCATTGCCATGGTGATCAGCACACGCATGGTAGGTGACAAACAAACCAAAAAGACCCGTTACTATATTTCCAGCCTACCCAGTGATCCGGAAAAATTAATGCATGTTGTGCGCAGACATTGGGCTATTGAAAACGAATTGCATTGGGTCCTGGATGTAGCTATGAACGAAGATCACAGCCGTGTACGCAAAGATCAAGCTCCTGAAAACCTGGCTGTCTTACGCCACATCGCCCTTAACCTGCTCAAACAGGAGAAAACTGCCAAAGGCGGCATCCATGCCAAACAACTCCAAGCCGCTTGGAAGGAAGATTACCTCCTCAAAGTCCTCTCGACTGGCATTTAGATGCGATTGCCCTATAGATACTCATAGGGCAATCGCATCTAATTTGGCATTCAAAACTGCACAATTCTGGGAGAAATGCATTATTTGAAACCATTTTTGTTGGAGTTATCTCAATTTGTCCACTTCCTCGATGCCAAGGTACTTCGTTTACCTTCGGTTGAAGGCTTAAAAATTCGGATCGTAATAAGAATGTGACAAAGTGCTCCAAAAATCTTATGGAAATAGCCTAAAAAATGAATTTAGATGCGATAGCCCTATGAGTATCTATAGGGCAATCGCATCTAAATGCCAGTCGAGAGGACTTTGAGGAGGTAATCTTCCTTCCAAGCGGCTTGGAGTTGTTTGGCATGGATGCCGCCTTTGGCAGT
>DATDAG010000206.1:0-10136 GCA_036525495.1 Anaerolineales bacterium | reverse complement strand
ATTGATCCCGCCACTGCCGCGGGCAAGTCCGAGTACAAGGGCCAGATCTACTATTTCTGTGCGCTGGGGTGCAAGGCTTCCTTTGACAAAGATCCTGAGAAATACATCGGCAAAACTGAGGAGCACGAACACCACCATCACTAGATCGCCGTATCCTCCGTCGCAAAATGACTTATCATCAGATAAGCCATTTTGCTTATGGAAAACAAGTAAGGACACGCTACTCTTTGAACGACAGTTACAATAGAATGAAGGAAGTGGAAAGGAGCCTTAGATGTCCAAATCAGAACATAACCACGATCAACATTCTTCTCAAAACAAACAACCAGAGCACATGGATCACTCCATGCACGACGAACATGCGGAACACAAGATGCCCAATCATTCCATGTACGAGATGCCGATGGATCACACGGGACATAAAGCGGAAATGACTCATGAAGATCATTCGGCTCACGAGGGTCATGATGAACATGCGGGCCATACGGACCACACAGGTCACGAGCAGATGTTCCGCACCCGCTTTTGGGGAAGTTTGCTCTTGAGCATACCTGTATTGATATTTAGCCCTGCGCTTCAGAACTGGTTGGGATACACTGCCCCATCGTTCACAGGCAGTACGTGGATTCCGTTCATCTTCTCACTGGTGATCTTTGTCTACGGTGGCGTTCCATTTCTCAACATGGCAGTCCCTGAGATACGCACACGCGCGCCTGGGATGATGACCCTCATCTCGTTGGCGATCTCGGTTGCGTTCGTTTACAGCCTTGCCGCACAACTCTTCAACCTTGGTGAAGGATTTTTCTGGGAACTGGTCACGCTGATCGACATCATGCTTCTCGGTCACTGGATGGAAATGCGAAGTGTGCGACAGGCATCGGGAGCGTTGAACGAACTTACCAAATTGATGCCTGATGAGGCTGAACTGGTTACATCAGATGGAAATACAAAAAAGATCTCGGTCAGCGAACTCAAGAACGATCAAGTTGTCCTTGTTCGTCCAGGTACAAGCGTCCCTGTGGACGGTCAAGTCATTGAGGGTGAGTCCAGCGTCAATGAGTCAATGATCACGGGTGAGTCAAAACCTGTTGACAAGGGAATTGATTCAAAGGTCATCGCAGGAACGATCAACGGCGATGGCAGCCTGCGCGTGCGTGTCACTGCCACAGGCGATCAAACCGCGCTGGCAGGCATCATGCGTCTGGTGGATCAGGCGCAGAAGTCGAAATCCAAAACGCAGTTGCTTGCCGATCGAGCCGCGGGCTGGCTGTTCTATATCGCGCTCGGGGTTGCTGCGCTCACCGCTGTTGCGTGGATCATCGCTGTCGGTTTCGATATCGAAGTCCTCAAGCGCGTCGTCACCGTGCTGGTCATCGCCTGCCCTCACGCGCTCGGTCTTGCCGTCCCGCTTGTCGTTGCCATTACAACGTCCATCGGCGCACGCAACGGTATCCTCGTTCGTAACCGTCTTGCGCTCGAAGCTGCGCGGGATATCAATGTAGTTGTGTTCGATAAGACAGGCACGCTGACCGAAGGTAAGTTTGGCGTGGTTGGAATTTCCACAGAAGGCTGGGATGAAGACCGCGCCCTCGCGTTAGCCGCGGCAATAGAAGGCGACTCGGAACACTTGATCGCGCGCGCCATTCGGAACGCTTCAGACTCACGAAAGGCTGGTTCAGCAACGATCAGCAGTTTCTCCGCTATCAAAGGACGCGGCGTGCAAGCCGTCCATGATGGCAAATCTGTATATGTAGGCGGACCTCGTCTATTAGAGATGCTCGATATTTCACCATCATCCAAACTCATAAACTTCGCAGAGGATGCTGGAAGAAAAGCACAGTCGGTAGTTTATCTCGTCGTTGAGAAGGATGTCGTCGCGGCATTTGCTGTGGCGGACGTGATCCGTTCAGAGAGCAAACAAGCCGTCGAGCGGTTGCATGATATGGGCGTGGAAGTCGCCATGTTGACAGGTGACAGCCGTCCCGTGGCTGAAGCGGTTGCATCTGAACTGGGCATCGATCACGTCTTTGCTGAAGTCCTGCCCGAACACAAGGATCAAAAAGTCGCGGAGTTGCAGTCGCAGGGCAAGCGTGTTGCGATGGTAGGCGATGGGGTCAACGACGCGCCCGCACTCACCCGATCCGATGTCGGCATCGCCATCGGCGGCGGCACGGACGTTGCCATCGAATCGGCAGGCTTGATCCTCGTCAAAAGTAATCCCTTGGATGTAGTTAAGATCATCGCATTGAGCCGCGCCAGCTACAACAAGATGATCCAAAACCTGTGGTGGGCGGCGGGATATAATATTGTAGCGCTTCCGCTGGCGGCAGGCATCCTGGCACCGTGGAATATCCTTCTTTCGCCTGCGATCGGCGCAGTGCTGATGTCGGTCAGCACGATAGTCGTCGCCATCAATGCGCAATTACTGAGGAGAGCATCCATTACATCTTAAGATAGGAAGGTTGCCGAATGCGAAAATACGCCCTGCTCTTACTGGTTCTATCTGGTATGTTGCTTGCCGCGTGCGGCGGGCAGGGTGCCTCTGGCGTCACGCCTGCAAGCGACAAACTCACCTTTCTATTCTTTTACACGGATGGTTGAATTCCCTGAATGAATATGCAACCCGTCGTGAACGGGCTTATCGAAACCTATGGAGATCAGATCGAGTTTCGCGAACTGGATGCTAATACACCAGATGGACAACAGGCCTTCCGTGCGTATGCCCTGCCTGGACATCCAGGTTACGTTTTACTCAACCCAGAAGGAGAAGTCCTTTGGAGAGGATTTGGCGAGCAGAGTCGAGAGAGTATTGAAACGCAGTTGCAGTCGGCAATGAATCGGTGAAATCACACAATCAAAACATTGGAAGGTATAGTTAATGCCAAAAAGAAAACCTCCCCAAAGGTTAAATCCAATGACTCTGATGTTGGTCGGTCTGGCGTTCATCGTCATTGCAATCATTTTGTTGAATAATGGGAGTTCAACAGGCAAGCCTGTGGTCATCAACAATACGGCAGTGCCGCCTGTTCCGACACTTCGTGTGGGCAGAGTGGCGGAGGGCGAGGGCTTGTACATGCAATATTGTGCGGAGTGTCACGGGGTGGACTTGAAAGGCTCGCCCACATGGAAGGAACCACTCGCAGACGGTTCTCTCCCGCCTCCGCCGCAGGACGACACGGGTCACACCTGGCACCATCCTGACAGGCAATTAATTGAGATCATCCAGAACGGTGGCGATCCAGATTTCAGTTCAAAGATGCCCGCCTTTGGCGATAAGCTAACAGAAGATCAGATCGTATCCATCCTCGAGTTCTTCAAGAGTAAATGGGGTGTGGAGGCTCGTGAAGCCCAATGGTGGATTAGCGTCCGCCCTGAATAGGAACATAAATGGATCAGCAACAAAACAACCAGGAACTTCCGAGGAGTGCCTGCGGAGGGATACTCAAAGATCCTTCAAAATACCCAAGCGCAGAATATCGAGGTGAAATAGTTTACTTCTGCACCAGTGCCTGCCTGCAAGTCTTTGAAAAGACGCCTGCTGCGTTCATGGCGGGGGAGGTGGAGCACCCAATAGAGAAGGAATAATCAATTTATGGAAGTCACACAGACTTCCGTAATTTATTATGACGTTCATCATAAGCCATTTGGCGTATTACACACGCCGCCATTTTACGCTGTCCCCTGTTCCCTGAAAAAATTATCATTGACTTGAATAAATTATTGTGGATAAATCAGGTCATATTTCATTTGTTTAAATGGCATTTGTCACTGCCTCAAGAAACACCCGCAAGATATGATGACATCAGATTAAACGGAGACATTATGAACACATCACGTAAATTCCTTCTTATCTCGATGATCGCACTGCTTACATTGACTGCTCTGCCAGCCTGTTCTACACAGAGTACATCCAGCGACTTGCATATGATGCCAATGGACCAGATGCCTGCGGAAGTTCAAATGGCACCTGTGACCGTTCAAACGGCCTATCAATTCAACGCAGCAAACCCCGACATCATGAAAAATATTCCTTGTTACTGCGGTTGTGGGAATATCAGTCATACCTCCAATTACGATTGCTACGTGTCCAACGTAGACGGTAGCGGCGCCATTACCTTCGACAACCACGCCCTTGGTTGTTCCATCTGCGTGGATATCACACAGGATGTCATGCGCATGTTGCGGGATAGGAAAAGTCCGCAGGATGCCAGGGCATATGTAGATGCGACATATGCGAAATACGGACCGTCTAACATTCGCTAGTTTAATGAAATTGCATTTCTCCCTTCCTCTCTTTGTAATGGCTGGGCTGGTGGTGGCGTTCGTACCATTACCAGTCCAGCCCATTACGCCTCAAGAACGGATCTTGGAAATTGATGCGCGGCAATATGCCTATTCTCCTTCTGAAATTCGAGTCAACCAGGGTGACGTGGTGACCCTGCATCTCGTCAGTACGGACGTGGTCCATGGCATCTACATTGACGGCTACGACCTTTCCATCGAAGCCGACCCAGGTCAAACTGCAATCCTGACCTTCACTGCCGATAAACTTGGTTCCTTCCGCTTTCGGTGCAATGTCACCTGCGGAGCGATGCATCCTTTCATGATCGGTAAACTGACGGTTGGCACAAACAACTGGTTGTATCGTTCCATTGGACTTGCAGCCTTGGCGATATTTGGAACTGCTATCTCCATAAAACAAAAAGCATAAACCCATCATGGCCAAGATCGAACTTACCCGTTTCCCCTTTATAAAGAACACCCTCAAAAGCCGTTACCCGCAACTGGCAGTATTTATTGTAATGTTAGTCGGCTACATCTTTGCTATCCTTGCAGGTCCTATCGGTACGCCTGTGGGAAGCCGTAATTTCAGCATTGTTTTTGTATGGATCGTGTGGTGGGCGATCCTGATCCTTGTTGCTGTCCCATTTTTCGGGCGTGGTTGGTGTGCTGTTTGCCCGATCCCACTTCCAGGCGAGTGGCTTCAACGCGGCGCAATGCTTGCCCCACCCGATAAACGACCCAAGTGGCTCAATCTCCGTGTACCAAAGATGTTTCGTAATATCTGGTTGCAGAACATTTCATTTCTATTGCTCGCCTTATTTAGCAGTGTCTTACTCACGACGCCAAACATTACAGGGATCGTTCTAGCTGCCATGCTCTTCGCCGCGGTTGGACTGAGCACGATCTTCGAGCGTCGCGCCTTCTGTCGTTATCTCTGTCCTGTCGGTGGATTTATCGGTCTCTATTCTCAAGCCGCCCCGATTGAATTACGCATCAAAGACAAACAAGTTTGTGTGAAGTGCGAAGGCAAGCCCTGCTATAACGGTTCGTCTCAAGGCTATGGCTGTCCTTGGGATGTGTTCCCTGGCGGATTCACCAAGAACACCTACTGCGGACTCTGCATGGAATGCATCCGTACCTGCCCGCACAACAATATCGCAATCAATCTTCGCCCTTTCTCTGCCGACCTCGTCAAGCCATCCACGCGCATGGACGAAGCCTTCAAAGCCTTCATCATGCTCGGCTCGGCGATGCTCTATGCTGGCGTGTTGCTCGGTCCGTGGGGAGCGCTCAAGGATGCTGCATATAATGTGGGTTCAGGCGCCTGGTTTGTTTATGCGAGTGTATTTCTTGCGATCATTTTTGGCGTGCTTCCTGGTTTGTTCTCATTAGGTATTTACCAAAGAAAATATAGTATTCCATTCAAACGGCTCTTTGCATCTTTTTCCACTGCACTTATTCCACTTGGGTTGATGTTCTGGGTGGCGTTCAGTTTGTCATTCGTTTTGACCAACGCATCCTATATCCTTGCTTCCATCTCCGATCCACTTGGGCTCGGCTGGAATCTTTTTGGCACGGCAAACACAGCATGGCAGCCGATGCTCACATCCATTCTTGCACCTGCCCAAACACTGGCGCTGGTCGGCGGCTTGATCTGGTCGGCACGCACGGCGCAGAAAGCGGCGAACGAAACGTGCACATCGCCCATGCCTGTCATCATATATTGTTTTATCCTCACCTTAGTCATGCTCTGGTTATTACTATGAGACGCTCGGAACTCATCTCAAGGCTTATCGTAGCTGTGGCGATTATCGGTGCAGTTGGAGCGCCGCTTTATCTTTGGTCACGTACACCCATCATCCACGCTCGAATGGCCGAGAACGGCGGCTGGACTCCCGATATCATCCAGGCCGAAGCAGGTAAACCGCTTCATTTGAAGTTCACATCCGATGATGTTGTACATGGCTTTGCAGTGGGTCAGATGGACATGGAAACAGTAGATATTCAGCCTGGTAAAGTTAGCGACATCACACTAACTTTTGACAAGCCTGGGATAAACACCTTCTACTGTACGCGTTGGTGCGGACTCAATCACTGGCGGATGCGCGGCACGATCGATGTCAGCGGTTCATTATCGGACACTGAATCTGTTTCACCTCCATTGTACGTTTCCCTCAACCTCGACATTGACGCGCCACACGATGCACCAGTTATTCCTAATGTCCAGCCGTCTGCTGTCAGCGGACAGCAGTTGGCAATGAATAATTCAATATCCTTGTCTCATGAAGATTATTTGTCAAATTCGCCATTTGATATATTCGATGGTCTGAAAAACACTTCGCTGACCGATGGGCAACGTTGGGATATCGTTGCCCACCTCTGGCAATCCAACACCACTCCTGATGCTCTTGCAAACGGGAAACAACTCTACGCTCAAAACTGCGCCGCCTGTCATGGAGAGAATGGCGCAGGCGACGGTGTCTTTGCTGATGATCTGGCAGAATCAGGTGAAGCATCTAGGCAAACAATGACAGGCGCACATGATATGGTCATGCAAGCACCACCCGATTTCACAGACCCGAAGCAGATCCTGGGCGCGAGTCCTGCATTATTGCAGGGGAAACTTTTACGCGGCGGTATGGGTACCGGGATGCCGATGTGGGGGAGTATTTTCACCGAAGAACAAATCTGGGATCTGATCGCGTATCTGTATTCGTTCCAGTTTGAATACCCATTATAAGGAGGCTCAATGAATAATAGACAAAGAAGAATGAAATTAGAGGAGCAAAAACAAAAAAGAAGAAACACCACAATCCTTCTAGCAATAGGCGGATTCATCTTGGTTCTTTCAGCGATCCTGTTCGCACGACAGGGTGGTGGTGATGGCGGCGGAACGCCATCCATAGCCGTGGACCAACAAGTGATTGATTACGGCGATGTGAAGTTCAACACCAATAAAACCTTTGCTGTCAAGGTTACCAACACAGGCGATGGTACGTTGCGCTTCAAAGAGAAGCCCTACATCCAAGTGCTGGAGGGGTGCTGACCGCCTCAACTAACCATCGGTTCGATGGTTCTTCAACCTGGCGAAAGCACGATTGTACAATCCAGCGGTTTTATGATGCACGAAGGCATGGATGGTCCGCATGATTTTGCGGTTCATTTGATAACGAATGACCCCAATAACCCAGATATGGTCGTGAACGTGTTGTCCAATTGGATACCGTAAAGTATGCAAAAAAACGGCGAGACCAAAATCTCGCCGTTTTTTTATTTTACAAGCGGAAGCGAAAAGAAAAACGTGCTTCCGTTTTCACCATCGGATTCAACCCAAATCCGTCCGCTATGGGCTTCAACGAGGGCGCGGGCAATCGTCAGACCGATCCCGCTTCCGCCGCCCGCTTGACGTGAACGGGATTTGTCCACGCGGTAGAAGCGGTCGAAGATGTGGGAAAGATGTTCGGGGGGAATCCCAACGCCTGTATCTCGGATGGAGATTTGAGTTTCATCGTCAACTTGTTTTGCAGTAATAGTGATGCGCCCGCCTTCGGGCGTATATTGCAAGGCGTTACCTGTCAGATTGGTGAGCACTTGGATGATTCGATCTTCGTCGGCGAGGACAGGCGGGAGGTCAGGAGTCAGCTCAAAATCAAGTGAGATGCGTTTGGACTGGGCTTGAGGCGCGAGTCGGTTGGTCACTGTTTGTACCAGCGAAGAAACGTCCAGTGAGCGGACATCCAACTGATAGGCATGCGCTTCAACTCGGCTGAGTTCCTGCAAGTCATCCACCAGACGGTTGAGACGATCCGCTTCGGCATGAATTTGCTGAAAGGTTTCATCGTTGGCGGGCAGGACGCCATCCATCAAGCCTTCCATAGAACCCTTGATTGCAGTCAGCGGTGTGCGCATTTCGTGACTGACATCGCCGATCAATTGGCGACGCATGGCTTCGACCTGATCCAGTTTTTCTGCCATTTGGTTGAAACGCGTGGCAAGTTGGGAAAGCTCATCATCACCAAAGGCTCGCACACGTTCATCATAACGCCCATCGGCAATGCGCTGCGTGGCATGTGACATCGCCAGTACAGGCGCAACGACGCTCCGACTAAAAAGATAACTTAATGTAAGCGCCGCGATCATCGCCGATATGACAGCATACAAAAGCGCCTCATTGAAACTTGCACGAAAATCAAAAAAGAGTTGCGGCATCGAATCTGAGACACCCATCATATTCATCATTCCCATGCCCGCCATGTGACGATTGAATGCTGTCGGCAAAATAAATTGGCTGGCGATGACAAGAACCAATACGCCTAAAACAATAATGACCATATACGAGAAAAATATTTTTGCACCCAGGTGTTTTCGGAAATACTCAACCATGGTTCCTCACTTACATCGGCTCATCTTCAAAGCGATATCCAACCCCACGCACTGTCGCGATCAGATCATCACGCCCAAGTTTCTGACGCACATGTCCCAGGTGCACATCCACCACGCGGATTTCACCAAAATACTCGCCGCCCCAAACTTTCTCCAACAATTGTTCTCGCGAAAGTACACGTCCATGATTTTCTGCAAGTGTTTTAAGCAGATCAAATTCAACAGTTGTCAACTCGATGGGATTTTCATCCATAGTGACCTTGCGTGCGCCGACATCGATGCGCACATGCTGGAATGAGAACACGCTTCTCTCCCCGCCCGAGCCTGATCCAGTTTCGATACGCCTCAACGCCGCCTTGACCCTCGCCACCAACTCACGCGGACTGAACGGCTTGGTCACATAATCATCCGCACCGACAGATAATCCCACGATCCTATCCGTCTCTTCCGTTCTTGCTGTGAGCATGATCACATAGACATCCGACTCCCTGCGCAAACGTGATAGCAATTCGATCCCATCCATGCCAGGGAGCATGACATCGAGAATGACGACATCGGGCTTGAAGGCACGGATAGCTTTGAGACCAGCATTGCCATCGGATGCGATGAATACTTCATACCCTTCAGGCTTGAGATATGCACTGACCAGATTGGTAATGGAAGGTTCATCGTCAACAACAAGTATTTTTGTCATGTGATGATTCTACCTGTAAAACAGCAGGTGACAGCCACTTACAAAGTGACTGTCACCTGATAGCTCATTGCTGGGATTACTCGTACTCAGCTTCTTCGATGAATGTGCCGTGCCAGGTGTGCAGGAAAACCTGTCCGCTGTAGCCATTGACGCTCAACATACCAGCGATTTTGCCATCCTTCTCGAAATCGAAAGTGTAGTAACCGTAGAATTGCATGGGATGTTCGATTGTTGCGCCTGCAATATTCGCATCGAGATATATCTGGGCGTATTCTTCTGCCTGTTCGGGTGTGATGGTCATTTCGGCGGAAATGTCTGCGGGAGTGGTATTGTCCCAGCCCTGCATCATATTTCCATAGTCAGCCATCATGTTCATCATCCCACCGTTACCCATCATGCCGCCATTGCCCATCATATATTCATGATTCAGTCCGCTGTATTTTGTATTCCACATCATGTTGGGACCATGTTCAGGGTATGCGTTCTGTGAGACAGGGTCTACAAGAAGTTCGAACGCACCGATGCCTGTGCTGGCTTCCTTGACGATAACATAACCGTTGTTATCGAAGATCATGATCTCAGCAATCTCGAAATCAGAATTGTTCAGATTGGTCAGATATTTCTTGGCGGCAGCTTTGGTCTGGTCAATTGTCAGCGGTGTTACATTGGCATTGTTGTAGCCATAACCGTTCATCATATTTCCACCATTACCCATCATGCCGCCTGGACCGTAGGTGTTGCCATCCATCATGCTGGGACCACGTCCGTTCATCAT
>DATDAG010000205.1:0-18009 GCA_036525495.1 Anaerolineales bacterium | reverse complement strand
CCGACAATACCGGTCAGGCGGTTTTGTGCCTCGTCCCAGACCGGATGAGCATAAACACGTACCCAGCGCAATTCCTTGTTCTTGGTAAAGGTGCGGATTTCCGTTTCAACGCGTTGGTTTTGCCTGACCATTTGCATATCTTGCGCGTCTTTTTCAACATCTTCAGGATGAAGATGCGCAAGCCAGCCTCCATTTGCAACGTATCCCTCGAAAGTGTAACCGGTGATCTCCTCAAATGCGCCTGCCACCCAGTTCAAGTACATATTTCCTTCTGTGTCCAGCTCGGTGGAGAAGGTGTAATCGGAGCTGACTTGTGAGATCAACCGGTAGCGTTCCTCACTGGCGCGGGCACGGGAGAGGGCATCGCGAACTTTGCGGGAAGACAGATATTGAAGGACTGCGATGACAGGAAACAAAACCAGGCTGATGACCCATGTGGTCAAAGGGGAACTCGAAAAACCGGTGTCGAAGGCTCCCTGTGAATGTAGAGACACCATATATGCCCCCGTTCCCAAAGACAGGGCGGTGAACACAAGCGAACCTCGTCCACCCAATACAATACCGGCAATTGTGATCACCAGTGTATATCCGATCAGGTAGGCTTCCCCTTGCACGCCGTTGCTTGTGTATGCTGTGATGGTAAAGAAAAACCAAAAGGTACTCACCTGAAAGATGGATGCGGCTTTCACGTATCCGCGCCGCATGACGATTAATAGCAGGATGTTTGCCGCAATGCCAAATGCCGATTGAGCAAATGGGCGGGTTAAATCTTCTGGTGTTGCAATGAGTGAGTAAATAAAATATGGAATTGGCACACATACCAATGTCCATAGGATGATATGGAGCATATATGCCTGTTGTGTTTTCAATTCATCGTCAAATACAGGCGGGGATAAAATTCTTTTCAGGAACTTCATCTTTTCAACTTTCTATAATCACCGTCTCTCACAGTCACACCGCTTGCGTCGAGATATTCGAGCAATGCCTGTGCATATTTGCGGCTGGTCTTGAACAGGTCGCGCGCTTCAGCGAGACTGATTTTTCCATTCCCATCAATTGTTTTGCGGATTTCACCCACCATAAAATCATAATCCTGGCTACGGAAGATCACATCTGACGAAACTGTAACCAACTTATTTAATTCGATCAGGGCGTTGACAACTTCTTCGCCAACTTCAGCCTGACATTCCTTGACGCTTGGCGGACTGAACGGATTCCCCTCGAACCTACGCATCAAAGCCTGGATCTTTACCTGTTCCTGCCCTTTAAACCGTATCTCGTGCCCGGCCTTTGCCACCGAAGATAAATGATCGGTGATCGAGCGATCGGTGGTCAGTCTTTTGACAAGCGCGTTGAAGTTGCGCGGCGCAAGTTTCAACCTGCTTTTTAGTTCTTCACGCGGAATGCCGCGCCGCAATGGAAAATCTTTGTGATATGCCTCGACCAATTGCATGGTCTTATCGTGTAATGAATTCCAGTGGGGGAGCGCGGCAATAAGCAGATCGCTTGTGATTATTGCTTCACCATTTTCCAGCAAGACCAATTGTCCCGCTTCGAATAATTCCTTCAAAGCAGATTCTGCATCTGTGTTTTCAAGGCGCGATTGCCGCACAATATCCTTTATTGAGGCGATATTCATGCCGAGCGCAGCTTCGAACAAAATATCAGAAGGGGATCCTTGTGCAAGGGATTCAAGAGATCTCACAACGGATTCGTCGAATCGCTTGTGTCTTCCTTTTGGCTGGTGGTCAACGATCATACCTCCGCCCAGCGTTTCGCCGGGAGAAGGTCTCCGTAAAACGTAACAGTCTCCGCGCACGGCAACGACCGGGTCGCGCAGTTCGAGCTGGATCCAGCCTTCTTCGCCGGGAGGCAATTCCTCTGTGCCAAGCAGGCGCAGCACTCCGATGGTTTCTGACGCGCCGACAAAGATTTTGACTTCCTGCCCATGTGTGATTGAAGAGGATGCGTCTTTCAGTAATCGGAAACGCGCATCCAGCCTGCGCGTTGGCTGGTATTGATTTGGGTGTGCCACCACATCCCCGCGCTGGATCTGTTCGGTGTTCAGGCCGGAGATGTTTACAGCAGTGCGGGAGCCGGGAACTGCATTGTCTTCCTTCTTTTTGTGTGTCTGAAGCCCGCGTATCCTGCCTGTCAAGCCTGACGGCAAAATTTCCACTTCATCGCCCACGGAAAGATGCCCATCGCTCAAGGTGCCGGTGACAACGGTGCCAAACCCGCTCATTGTGAAAACACGGTCTACCGGCAGGCGCGGACGGTTGAGGTCTGGGCGGGAGGGTTTTGTCACCAGGAGTTGTTGGAGATTGGAGATTAGAAAATCAAGCCCCGATTTTGTTCTAGCTGAGACGCGTACAATGGGCGCGTCTCTGAGCATGGTATCTTCTACAGCGGCGCGAATATCCGTTTCTAATAGATCAAGCCACTCTGCGTCCGAGGCGAGATCGGTCTTTGTCAGAATGATGAGTCCGGAGGGAATCTGTAACAAATCCAAAATGGCGAGGTGTTCCTTCGTCTGCGGCATGACGCCTTCATCTGCCGCGATGACAAGAAGCGCCGCGTCTATCCCTCCGATGCCCGATAACATGTTTTCGATAAAGTCGCGGTGTCCGGGCACATCCACGATACCGATCTCTTCGCCGTCGGGCAGGGTCATCCAGCCGAAGCCGAGTTCGATGGTCATTTCGCGCGCCTGTTCCTCTTTGAGACGGTCTGGGTGTGTGCCCGTAAGCGCCGCGATGAGTGTGGATTTGCCGTGGTCTACGTGACCTGCTGTTCCGATAACGCGCATTTACTCCTCTTGTTAACCACTGAGACACGGCGACACTGAGAAAGAAAATCTCCGTGCTTCCGTGTCTCAGTGGTTTGAATTCCGAAAATTATTTCTTTGATTTCTTTGCCGTCTTCCCGTGACCCATGATGCGCTCGTAGGCTGAGAGCCATTCATGGGCAACGTTCATCAATTCCTGGAGTTGTCCCTCGGTGGCGTCTGTTGTCTGGTGCAATTGATCCTGTGTGGTTTGGGTCGCTTCGTCCAGCGCGGTGATGCGATCCTCCAGTTTTTGCAGTGCCTTTCGAAGGTCTTTGGTGCCTTCATCCTGCGAAAGCGTGTGGCCGGTCCAGCGTTTCTGATCGTCGGCTTTAAATGTGACCCATTCCTGCCGCAGGCGGTCTTCGGCAAGTCTTTGCATCTCGGTCACTTCGTTGATGCGGCGTTCCAGTTTGGTATTGAGCTCGTTGTAGGTTTCCTGCGCACGCTTGGCAGAGCGTAACGTTTCTTCAAGCGCCTGGGACTGCGAATCAAGTTTTTCAACCTGTTTTAGAAAATCAGAATAACTCGCGCGCCATTCCTTGTAGGAACGATCACGGTCAACCTGCGCCACCGATTGTTTCTCGATAAATTCATTCTGCGCGGCTTTGCGTTCAGCTTCCGAGACCATCAATTCCTTGAAGCGGTTTTCCAGGTGGCGGACGCTGTCTGCCCCGGCGTCCGCTTTGGTGCGCGCTTCGTCGATCCGTTTGCGGAGCGCGGTAAGTTCGCCTTGCAGGTCGGCGATGCGTTTCATGTCCTGCTTGCGGTTTTCGTCGAAGACGCGTTGTGTGCGGGTTGCATCTTCTGCGGCGCGTTTGGCTTCGTCAATCGGCGGTTTCAGTTTGTCTATTTCCACCTGTAAACGGTTTTCCGCCGTTGCGCGCGCTTTGAGTTCGCGCTTGATAGGAGCGATCTCTGTCAGCGTCTTCTTGAGTTGTTCGATTTCCTTGGCGAGGGGCTCAAGTTCTTTTTCGTGCTGCCGGACCAGGTCTTTTTCGCGCTTCTGATATTTTTTATCGAGTTCCTCGAGCGTGGTCTTCATCTCTTCACGCTGTTTCGTGACAATGACTTCGAACTGGTCTATGCGTGCAGAATTGGGCGTTAATCCTGCAATCTGTTTTTCGAGCGGCTTGATCTGCTTGGCGATCGTGTCGACATTCCCCTCATATGCGGCAATGCGTTCCTCCAGTTCGATGATGGCGGCTTTATCCTTGCGATGTTCCTCGTCCAGCCATTGCAGGCGTTTGACGATCTGTTCAAAATCCATTTTTCCTCCGGCGCTTACTTTCTAAGTTGCGTGATTATTATAACGCCTCACCGTCCCAGGTGTTCGAACATGGATGGCAGGTTAGCCAGGAAGTATTGGACCGACTGCGGGAACAAGCCCAGGATGAAAAGCCCGGTCACTCCCAGCCCAAGCATGATCCCCTGCAACCAGTTTTCACCCACCTCCCAGCCTGTGTATTCATCAGCCATGCTGAGCACAGCCATCGTACGAAAGGATGCGGTGAACAAGCCGATAACGCCGATTCCCATCCAAAACGCTGTTCCGAGGGAGACGCGCGCAAGAGCATCCCAGAGCGCTAACCTTGCCGGAAAACCAGCCAGCAATGGAAATCCGCTTGTGGAGAGAGACGCAAGGATCAGTCCCGCGCTTGCGAACGGGACCGTTCTCACTATGCCGCGCACATCGCTGAAACGCATGGATTTGGAACGCTCTTTGATGATCGTCAATGAAAGCGACCATACGGTAAGCCCCAGCGCGCGTGCGGGAAAGAGTAGAAATAAAATTGGGATGCCCAGCCTCATGTCCAGGCTGAGCGCAAGCAGAGAAAAACCTGTCTCGGCTATGGAACCGTATGCCATGATCCGCCCGATGTGATTTTGAAATGCAGCCCATATCCCGCTAGTTACGAGCATGAGCAGCCCGGAAAATTGCAGGGCTGTGGTCAATTGCGGGGATGAACGAAGCCAGGAGTAACGGTCAATGAAACCTGCGCCGAAGATCAGGGTGACGGTCGGCATGATCCAAAGGAGAAAGCCGACCGCGAACGGCGGCGCCTCCTCCAATAGCATGGGAATCCAGTTGTAAAGGGGGAAGATCGCGAGCAGGAAAGCGAATCCAAGCCCAAGTATCGCGGCGGATTGTCCGGCGAGCGCCAGGTTGCCCGGGCTGGCTTCCACGCCTGCCAACAACCAGCCGGATAAAAGGACGAAAGGCATGGCAAGGGTCTGATAAATCAAAAAGCGGATGATACCTTTTCCGGGTGGTTTGTAGATGCTTGTCACCAACGGCACGGACAGCAGGACCACCATTTCGATGACAAGCGCGGCATAGAGGAAGGGCTCCACAGCGATGGATGCGACCATCAAGGCTGTAATAAGCAACCCCGGCGGGACGAGTCGCAAAGCCGACTTGGATGCCTCTGCGCCGAAGAACCATAACGCGGTTGCCCCATAGATCAACGTAAGGAGTGGACCTTCTTCCGGCCGTATCAGGAGTTCCCTGCCCAGAATGTTCAACGACGACTCGATCCGCACGGATAATGATCCGAGCCTGAGAGCTTCCTCCATCGGGACGAATTGCGCTGTCAATGCCAGCAGGACAGCGACAAAGCCTCCTACAAAGCTCAAAGCGCGTTGATTTCTGATCGCCATCAACAGGATGGCAAAGATAGCAGGTCCAATGATCCAGATCGTTGGGGCGTTCACATCGCCTCCGGTTCATTTTCATCATCGACATTGGTTGCGACCATGAGATACGCGCCTGCCAGCGCGAGACCAAGATTGATGATGGCAAGGAGAGCCGCGACCAAAATGGAGTTTTCCACGGCGGCGTATAAAACTTCGAACCCGGCCAGCACGGTCAGTAAGCCAACGGTCACGCGCATTGCCTGGTCCGTAATGCTGAGATGCAGCAATCCCATGCCGATCAATAGGAGGCTCCCCGCGGACACAACGATTCCTGCATCTGCCATCATCGGGTCAACACGGGGCGCGCCGGTGGCGGCGAGCAGGCCGACGAAGCCGGCGGCGATAAAACGGAAGAAACGCCCTTGAGGGAGGACGCTTTGCATCTCATTTTCTTCGCTGATGTTGGAGCGCGTCATACCCAGGATCGCGGCGCCCATCCAGCCAGTGATCACTTTGACAGTTGCCATGCTAAGAGGTAGATGCTGCAAAGCAAGGATGAAAACGCCGATGTACTGAGCAGACAGGTAAATGATCAGCCAGCGCCAGTCACGCACGAGCAATATGCCCAGTGATGTGATGGCGATCAGTGCGATGACAACCCACGAGACAGCCGGTGACATGGATCAGGGCGTCCCTTGTGTAAAAATGGATATGAATAGTGTAAGGAAAAGAAGTGTCCACATGATTCCGCTTTCGCCTTCGAGCGCGTTCGAGAATGTGTTGGTGACTCTTCTGACCGTGCGGTAAAGGTCCCAGATGGTGCTGTAGACCGTGTCCAGCCAGGTGGAGTCATTGGAGCTTATCCAATGCGCGCGAACAGGGTTGAGAATGCGTACACGCGGGATGAGCCAGAGCAAGCCAAAGGTCAGGATGGATGCGATGGGCCCTGCGATCCAGTTTCCGAGTTGCAGTTTCCCGCTCCAGCCGAAGAGCCCGAGGATCAAAACGGTCAGCAGGATGATGTAAACCCCGAATGGATAAACATTCTTTGCCCAGATGGGTTGGTTCTCGAATGAAGTACGCGCCGCGGAGCGTTGACTCTGACGGATGTAACCAGCCAGCAGCATCACTTGTGCCGCGATCAGGAATGGGATGGCGTACCAAAACCCTGCGGGCCGACTGATCCAGCCGCTTGCTGTAAGCGAGAAAGGCAGGGAGGATATTCCCCAGACACCAACGAACAAAGCCTTATCGAGCCATTTCGTTTCTGCAGATGCAAGGAACAAAGCGCCACCGGAAAGGATGAGCGCGCAACTCCATGCGGTCGCGCCAACCACATTCCCGCGCAAGGCAGAAGCCACCGCGAGCGAAGCCAGGCCAATCAGCCAAAAGGGACGTCCTGTCAGTTCATCGGGTGAGCGCAGCCACATCCACGCGCCGTATAGTGAGGCAAATGAAACGAACATCATCAGGTAGGGAGTGACCGGCGATTCTGCGCCGCCAAGTGGGACGCGCGCCAGCAGGATCAAACTTGAACCTGCCGAGATCATTCGCAGGGCTGTGCCAAAGCCGCGTCGGAATGCCGATTCGCTGGCGTAGGGGAGATGGATCGGTAATACACCGAGACGAAATGCCGAAGCGACGATAAGATACAAACCTGCGCGCGGCGGCGCTGACAGAAAATCGAGCACGGAGCCGTCTGAAGCGCTGACCATGCTTGCCCATAACAGGATCAAGATACCCGTCACGCGTGAAGCGAACGAAATCGTGATACGTTCGCTTAGTCTGGGGTCTTCTGCCAAGCGCATTTGCGAGATCAACTCAGCCAGGTCGATCCCCGCCCAAAGCAGGACGAGTGTCAAAGGATTATTGGCAGTCACGGCAAGAACGCCAAATGCTGTCAAGATCAGGACGCCGATCCAACTGATTAGGGCGGGAAAATTATCGCGCGCGACGGCAGTAACGATCACCCCTAGGCAGATGGTCACAATGCTGAGCGCGAACGCCCAAGCGGTCCCATCTGCGATGAACAATGGCGACTGGCGGAATATATTTTCAGGTTGCCAGAGGGGAAGTTGCACAATGATCGGCATGCCCGCCTGCCAGACGAACACGCTGATCCATGCGGTCAACGCGCCGCCCGTCGCGGCAAGCCAGACAAACCGGAAGTCCGGCAGTGCGAACCGAAGTACCAACAATATCAATGCAGTGAGTAACAATATGCCGACAGTTATAAAGATGAACATGTAAATGCAATTTTATCAGCACTTCGCAGGGTTTCGACGGGCTCAACCTGCCAGTTCAGCACAATGTCTGCCTCGCCCGTCTCAATCCACCAAACAGGGAAACGAGCGGGATTTGCATACCCCTTCGATTGTTGTACAATTTGTCCATGCGATCCACCCTGATAGCGATTGTTTGCGTATGCATTGTTCTTTCGGGATGCAATGCAAATGCGGACACAGTATCCGCGATTGAGATTTCCTCCCCGACTCCCTTTCAACCTGGACAAGAAAACGCATCAGACTCGCTCTATGCTGGCGCGGCGCCAACGCCCTTATCCCTGCCGACAGTGACTCTGCCAACATCCGTGCCAACCGAGACACCGATCATCCCGACAGAGTCTGCACCTCCCACGCCAACCGTGCCGCCCGTCATCAATCCGCTGACTGGTCTGCCGCAAGCCGACCCATCCCTGCTGGAACGCAGGCCGATGGCGATCAAGGTTGCGAACTATCCGCGTTATGTCCGCCCGCAATCAGGGTTGACACTTGCCGACCAGGTCTTTGAATACTACATCGAGGGTGGGTTGACACGTTTCATCGCGGTCTTTTACGGCAACAATTCCGAATGGGTGGGACCTGTCCGTTCAGGCAGGTTCTTCGATGAGCATATCGCGCGCATGTATCAGTCGTTTCTTGTCTTCAAATTTGCCGACAAACGAGTGTTGGAGTATTTTGCGACGACGGATATCGCTCAATTCCTCGTTGTTCCCACGATCGGCTCATGTCCTCCGTACCGTTTAATGTCCACGCGCAATATCGAAGCGTATAACAATAATTATTTCAACACCATACTATGGGGCGAATGTGTGACAAAAAACGGCCTCCCCAATGACAAACCCTACCTGCGCGGGAACTTTAACGATGAGGTTCCGCCGCTGTCCAATTTGGAAGGTGTAAGAGTTTTCACCTATTACTCCGATTATTCATACAATTATTGGGAATACATCCCTGAATCTCGAGAATACGTGCGCTATCAGGAAAAAAGCGACACGCATGACGGTAAGGAGGAGGCTTATGTGCCTCTGCAGGATAATGTCACAGGGCTTCATGTCCACGCGTCGAACGTGGTTGTTCTGTTTGCCTACCATGAATTCGCCAATCCATACCAGGAGGATGACGAGGTCTACCACATTGACATGACCGGCACCGGTGAAGCCTACGTCTTTCGCGATGGGATCGGTTATGCGGCAAAATGGCATCGCCTGACAAAAGATCAACCCCTTATGCTGACCACGACCTATGGCGTGCCAATACCTCTGCGCCCCGGCATCACTTTCTATGAAGTAATCGGCACGAACTCATACGCGTCACAAGGTAATGGGGAATGGTTCTTCCATCACACGACCCCGTAAGATGGGATAAAATATCCCCATGACCCTTGATCCTGCATTTGTAAGCAACATCCTGCTTGTCTTGACCGGCTTTGGCGGGGCATTCCTAGCCGCGTTGTGGATCTCGCTCATCGTCTGGACATATCGAGATATTCGCACGCGCGCGCGTGACCCTTTGGTGCAGGCGTTGGCAACCTTGCTCGTGGCTGTTCTCAACCTGCCCGGTATTCTGGTCTACCTCATCTTGCGTCCCACACGGACGCTTGAGGAAGATTACCAAAAGACTCTCGAGGAAGAGGCATTGCTTCAAACGCTGGAAGACCTTCCGCTTTGCCCCGGCTGCGAGCGCCGCGTCAAGGACGAATGGCAGGTTTGCCCGAACTGTCATACGAAACTCAAAAAGAACTGCGAGAACTGCAACAAGTTGATGGAACTGCCGTGGAATATCTGCCCGTATTGCGGGACTCCCGCGGCAGGCATGCGCCGCGATGCCGCCACCAGCATGGATGAAGCCTTGCGCGGGCTAAAGTTGAACGACGATGCCGAAGAAGTAAATACTGATTAAATTTATATTTCCGTAAGGGAGTTCGTATGTCAAAGATCATCGGGTTTGAAGAAATACAGTCAGGCAGTCACCTGCAAATGGAATTGAAGCAGGGCGGAAAATTCGTGATGTATCAGTATTGCGTATCCCTGCTCGTGATCACATTCAGACGTTCATCGAACATATATTTCATTCGATCAGGGGAGAGTGCCGTTGTGAAAGGCATTCCTTATACTTTGCTTACCCTTGCGCTTGGATGGTGGGGCATTCCCTGGGGACCCATCTACACGATCGCCAGTGTTTGGACGAATTTCAGCGGCGGCAAGGATGTGATGCAGGAAGTGCTGGCATCCATGGCAACAGTGTCACAAACTTCAGGTTGATCCAATGAAAATCGATTCCATCACCCTCCATCATCTTTCCATGCCGTTGGTTGCGCCATTCGAAACCTCATTTGGTCGCGAGACGGATCGTCAATGCATCCTCATTACTTTCCAGTCCGAAGGCTTGACCGGGTATGGCGAATGCGTTGCTTCGCGCGAGCCGGGTTACAACTACGAAACCATCGGCACCGCCTGGCACATCCTCAAGGACTTCATCGCACCGCTTATTTCAGGCAAAGATATTATAGACGCGTTCGATTTTCAGCGCCGCGTGGAACGAATTCGCGGGCATCATCTTGCCAAGGCAGGAGTCGAGATGGCAATCTGGGACTTGCTCGGCAAGCGCGACGGGAAATCGTTGCGCGAACTTTTTGGCGGCAAAATAAATAAGGTCGACGTAGGGGTCTCGATCGGGATCCAGGAATCTGCCGAGGCGATGGTGCGAACCGTCGACTCATTTTTGGAGAGAGGCTATCGCCGCGTAAAGATCAAGATCAAGCCGGGGCGCGAGGTCGAGGAGACATCTACCATCCGAAAAAAGTATCCTGATTTACGCTTACAAGTGGATGCGAATTCCGCATACACCCTGGAGACAGCCGCCGCTCTCAAGCAGCTCGACGATTTGAATCTGTTATTGATCGAACAGCCGTTATTCGAAGACGACATTTGGGATCACCGCAAATTGCAGGCGGAATTCAAGACCGCAATTTGTTTGGATGAAAGCATCGTCTCGCCGCGTCATGCACGCTATGCCTTGGAAATGGAAGCCTGCCGCAATATCAACATCAAGCCCGGGCGTGTTGGCGGACTGAGTCAGGGCATTATGATCCATGATTATTGCCGCGAGCGGGACATCCCTGTCTGGTGTGGTGGCATGTTGGAGACCGGGGTGGGGCGTGCTTCGAACCTTGCGATTGCAACTTTGCCGGGTTTTGTCCTGCCGGGCGACATATCTGCCTCGGATCGTTATTATCACCGCGACATCACGAATGAACGCTTTGTGTTGAACGATGACAGTACGATCACTGTGCCCGACAAACCCGGTCTGGGCGTGACAATTGACGAAGAAGCGCTCAAGAAATTCACAAAATCTGAATTCACTCTAAAAGCCGAATAGTATAATCGGGCGTTATGCCGATCCAACAAGTTAATCGCTTATTCATTGTCATCAGTATATCTGCACTGATGATGTCTGCCTGTTCACCACAAGCGACAGCAACATTCATTCCGCAAGTTATCGAAAACCCAACCGCAACTCCAGCGTCCGTTCCGAAAGCGGAAATATCCATTTCCACGCCTGCGTTTCCTGGCGTGGTCCATTCCGATTCTGTCCCACAGGGTTTGAAGGATCACATCAACGGATACGATATCCCTTTTAGCGCCAGTATGAATCTGGATGTCTCCAAACCTGGCGATGACGGGATTCGCTTTGAATGGATCTACGCGCTCGTCGCGCCGTTTCCAACTATCAGGGACGGGGTGACATCGGATGAACTCGCATCTCTCTGGACCTCGGGCGGGATTCCGTTATTGATGGCAGAGTCCACGCTGAGAGCGTTTACGGCAATTTGGGGCGAACCAGGGACCGGATCTGTAAGAAGCGTGATTGATGAGAGCCAGTTACTTGATACCGCTTGGAACGAGTCTGCGTGGGCGGTCATCCCGTTTGAATCCCTCGATCCAAAATGGAAGGTGCTTGCAGTGGACGGTCAATCACCGACACGCAAATACTTCAGCATATCGAATTACCCTCTTGTCATTGATTTCACGCTACAGCCAAATGGGATCGTGGACGCGTCGTCTTGGGCATTGTCCAATTACGACCCGGACAAACTGACAACGGTCATCATGACCGGCGTCACTGCGCTTGTGCGCGCCACTGCGTTGACGATGGAACTGAAAGGCTCCACCTACCCCGGCGAAAAGATGCGCGATATTTTCCGTGAAGCGGACATAATGCATGTGAGCAATGAGATCCCGTTCTTTACAGGCTGTCCATATCCAAAGCCTCAGCCGGGCGCGCTCGTGTTTTGCAGTGACCCGAAATACATGGATTTGATCACAGACATTGGCACGGATGTGATCGAACTGACCGGCAATCATTTTGCCGACTATGGTCCGCAGGCGATGTACGAAACGCTGGATATTTATCGTGTGAATAACATTCCCTATTTTGGTGGCGGACAGGATCTGCAGGATTCGCTCAAGCCTGCGTTATTCGAAGTGAACGGCAACAAGATCGCATTCGTCGGATGCAACAAACCCGATGTGAATCGTTTCCCAACTGCGACCGACTATCAACCTGGTGCGGCACCGTGCAATTTTGATTACCTCCCGCAACAGATCAACTCACTCAAAGCCGAGGGCTTTGTGGTGATCTCAACCTTCCAATGGAACGAGAGTTATGACTACAAACCAAGCCCCCAACAACGCGACGATTTTCGTTTCATGGCTGATTCAGGAGCTTCGATTGTCAGCGGCAGTCAGGCGCATTACGCGCAGACAATGGAATTCTACGATGGCGCGTTCATCCATTACGGGCTTGGCAATCTGTTCTTCGACCAGATGGGCGACCAGGATTGGATGCCGGGCGGCATCCGACGTTTGTTCTTCGACCGTTATGTGATCTATGATGGCAGGCTCATCAGCGTGGAATTGATCACAGCCATGCTTGAAGATTACTCGCGACCACGTATAATGAATGAGGATGAACGCGCAGGATTTTTGCAGGACTATTTTTATTACAGCGGATGGACTGACCTGACACCCACACTGACACCGACCGTCACCCCGACCCTGACGCCGATGTCCGTCCCATAGACGATGAAATAATAGGAGCACACCATGACCATTTACGACATTTCCCTGACGATCTCTCCTGACCTCCCCACCTGGCCCAGCGACCCGGGACTCGAGCTTAAGCAATTCGAATCCATGGATAAAGGCGCACATGCAAATGTGACACGCATCAACGCGAGTGTTCATATCGGCACGCATGTGGACGCGCCGCATCATTTCCTGAACGATGGTCGCACGGTCGAGGGGTTGTCTCTCGAAGTGTTGACTGGTCCCTGTTATGTGTTGCAGTTGCCGGACGGGATCGATGCGATCACATCTGAAATGTTGGAACGGTCGGAGATCACAGCCGACATGAAACGAGTCCTGTTTGGGACGAGTAATTCCCATCTTTGGGCGAGGGACGAGAAGGAGTTCCAAACCGATTTCGTTGCCATCACTGAGGATGGGGCAGAGTGGCTGGTGGAACACGGTGTCCAATTGGTCGGCGTGGACTACCTGTCCGTTGCGCCTTATGGCGACTCGGTAGGGACACATTCCATTTTGCTGAAGGCGGGCGTTGTAGTCGTGGAGGGTTTGAATCTTTCCAAAGTGATGCGTGGATTTTATGACCTGTACTGCCTGCCGCTCAAGATCGCCGGTTCTGATGGCGCGCCTGCAAGGGCGATATTAATTCAGTCATGATGTTAAAACGGTTGTTGAGTCAATTATGAGGGTATGATTCTCCTGTATTTCAAGGCGAAAGCGGAGGACGGATGGAAGAAGAAAGGTCATTCGACCCAAAACAGTTTATCGTTGGTTTCTTTTCCGGCATGACGCGTACCCAGATCGGCATTCTTGCCGGTATGGCAGGCTTTTTGGCCTTATTCCTGTGCTTTGGCGGCTGGTTTGTTCTGAGGAATGTGGGTCAGGGCTTGTTGTCGCCGGGGCAAACCCCTACCGTCGCTCCGACCGTGACGTCCATTGTGGTCATACTGCCCACCTTAACTCCCACGATCACACCTACGCCAGTCCCGTATGAACAATTGATCCCTGCGGACTGGAAACAATACAAAACATCCCTGATCGAGATCTGGCTGCCGAATAATTTCAAACTCGCAGACAAGAAAACGGTCAACACCACTGCCGGCTTTGCCCTGCCTGAATTGTTGATCACTGAAATTCCCAGCAAATCCTCCGCTTATAACATGTTGGTGGGCGTTTCGTACGATTTGATGACCGGCGAGTCGCTGGACGCGTTTTTGGACGCTAAATTTCCGAGCCTTCCATATCAAGCGCGTGTATCAGACCGCCGGATCGTATACGTGAACACTGTCGAAGCCCGGCGGATCGTGATCGAGTTCCGAGTCAATAACATTGATTTCAACGACATGGTCTACGTATTCCAGGACGGGAGCACGGTCTGGTATGTGGAATACGTGGCACAGATCGGTGAATTCTTCGACAACCTTTCCGTATTCGAACAGAGCGTAAAGACGTTTCGTCTTGCTGGCTATTAGGGATTAAGATTCTCGCAGGATGATAAAGGGATCCTCTCAGGTGTCCATCCTTATTTCCATGATCCGATCTTCATGTATTTTGTCCCCGAACTCAAAGGGTTGTGATCCTGTCTCTCGAAACCCCGCTTTTTTATAAAAACTGATCGCCTTCCCGTTTTTCTCCCAAACACCCAGCCAAATGCTGTCGCAATGTCTTTGACTTGCCTCATCAAAAATACTCGACATCAAACCTTTCCCAATGTATTGCTGCAATAAATATATTCTTGAAATCTGCATGGATTTCGTGCTCAGCATCAGGTAGGCATAGCCTGCGATTCTGCCATCCACCTCGACAATCAGGAAAATTGAATCAGGGTTAGATAACTCATTATGTTGAATTTCTGGCGAAAATGCTTTTTGAATATATGCTTGCAGAGAGTCTGGATCTGTAGTTTCAATATAGGCATCGTAAAATGTCCGGGCGCCGATTTCAGCTAATTCATTTGCATCCGTCGGGGTTCCGTATCTGATATTCATATGCTTCTCTAATTTTAACACTTTCTCCCATCTCTCTTCACAATCAATTCACAACCCATAACTATACTCCTGACATAAGTTCAAGAAAAGGAGTAAAACATGACTGGAAAAATTGTTGCAAGAATTGTCTCAGGGCTGGTCTTTATTATTATCGTTGCTGGCATTGCCTTTATGGCATATCAGGCAGGCGTTGCCAGCGGACCGCCCGTCACCATTGAAGCACCCTCGGGCGAATCTGTTCCCGCGCCGTATCCGCATTTTGGGTATGGATATGGCAAGCTGTACCACCATCCCTTCATGTGGGGCTTTGAGTGTCTGGTCCCCATCTTTGGTGTGTTCCTGCTTGTCCTCGCGCTCAAGTCCTTCCGCATGATGATGTGGGGTCCGCGCTGGGGCTGGGGAAATCGCCACGGTCACTGGGGTGAGCGCAGCGTCCCGCCGATGTTTGATGAGTGGCATAAGCGCTCGCATGGTGAGGGATCTGAGGAAAAGAAAGAGTCATAAGGACTGAAATGAGATGTCCGTTACCAGACGGACATCTCATCTCCACTACGAATGTGAGACAAGATGAAAAAGCTGACACCTCCAACATTTATGTTCTACTGTTTGCTCGGCATGATTACCCTGCGTTGGATCTTCCCACTGGGATTGATGTCCAATCGGGTGTTTCTCGTTTTCGGCGTGTGGTTTATCGTGCTCGGACTTGTCGCAGCCTTTGGCGCGGAAAGTCAATTCCGACGGATCAACACAACAGTCGATCATTTGGGAGTGCCGACGAAACTGGTCACCGATGGTTGGTTCAAGCACAGCAGGAATCCGATGTATTTGAGTCTCGCGCTCGTGCTCACTGGTGCGTGGCTGGCGTTAGGATCAATTTCACCTCTTCTCGGTATCCTTGTTTATCTATTCCTCACAGAGCGCTATTACATCATGCCTGAAGAAAAGCGACTGATGACGGCATTTGGAAAGGAATACGAGTCTTATCAAACCCGCACGCGAAGATGGTTATAGGAAAGTTATAATTGATTTGAAATGAAAACCATTCTTGTAGTGGACGACGAACCCAAGATCACACAACTCGTGCGGGATTATCTCGAACGCGCGGGATTTGGCGTTTTGATCGCGCATGATGGGAAGAAAGCCCTGTCACTGGCGAAGACAGAAAAACCAGATGCGGTCATACTGGACTTGGGCCTGCCTCACCTCGATGGGCTGGACTTTACCCGTGAGTTCCGCAAAACCTCCAATGCCCCGATCATCATGCTCACCGCCCGCTCCGAAGAATTGGATAAACTCATCGGTCTCGAACTCGGCGCGGACGATTACATGACCAAGCCCTTCAGCCCCAAGGAATTGGTTGCGCGTGTCCGTGTTGTGTTTCGACGCATCGAAAATGCGACAAACATGGGTTCCGAAATGATCCGCCTCGCGGATTTGACCCTTGATGTGCCGCGGATGCGGATCACTGCTGAGAAGCGCGAGATCGAAGAGTTGACTCCCACTGAGTTTGAACTACTTGCCACTCTTGCCCGTCAACCTGGACGCGTGTTCACTCGCGCGCAGTTGCTGGATGCCATTCATGGTGTGGCGTTTGAATCCTATGAGCGCGCGATTGACGCCCACATCAAGAACATCCGTCGCAAGATCGAGGTCAAGGCGGGTGAGCCGAAGTATATTCTGACAGTATATGGCGTTGGATATAAATTTACGGATAAATAATCTGAATAATCGATGGTTGAGTAGAGCCGAACGGAGTGAGGCTCATATCGAAACCACCTGTTACAAGAAAATGTTGATTGTTAGTGGTGGTTTCGATATGGGCAAGAAAATCGCTTGCCCTACTCAACCACCGAGTTGCCTCATATGAAACCTCACAAACAATTACCCTCCAAACACCGCCAGCCATGGATGCCCGAAGGCGAAGAGTGGACACGGCATAGGCGCTGGCGTCACATGCGCGGCAACCCGTTCTTCCGCAGGATGGGATGTTTCTTCGCGTTATTCATGTTTTTTGCGTTTCTCGGGATTCTAGCTGTGTTGCGGTTTCTGCTCGCACCTTTTATCGAATTTCCAGGTTCTCCATCGCTGGCTCGTCCTGATCTGATCGTACCCTTTGGGTTGGTGGGATTTTTTATTCTCATCATGACTGTGTTTCTGGCGATTCGGAGTTTGCGTCGAATGTCGCGTCCGTTTGATGAATTGCTTGACGCATCGAATAAAATGGCGGAGGGAGATTTCTCCACTCGTGTGGATGTAAAAGGACCACCCGAGGTCCGCGCGTTGTTGAAGGGATTCAATTCAATGGCGGAGAGCTTGGAAAGCAATGACAAGCAACGACGCAACATGCTGGCAGATATTTCGCACGAACTCCGTTCGCCGATCACGATCATGCAGGGAAATCTCGAAGGGATGATCGATGGCGTCTACGCGGCAGATGTGGTGAGACTAAAATCTTTGCATGAAGAGACACAAATCCTTGAGCGGTTGGTGGATGATTTGTGGACACTTGCGCTTGCAGAAAGTGGGTCATTGCTTTTGAAGCGTGAACCCACAGATCTGGGTGAATTGATCCGAGATGTGGTTTCGGTTGTTGAGTCTCAGGTCTCTGAGAAAGAGATTCAGGTTAAATTGGAAATTGCGGATGTGGGCGATGTGGATGTTGACCCGTTACGCATCCGTGAAGTGCTGATGAATCTACTCGTCAATGCTTTGCGCTATTCGCCGAGTCAAGGGGAGGTGAAAATTGAGGTCGCTGAGTCAGATGTCAGCGGGGAAAGACGCGTGCTGATTTTTGTCGAAGATAATGGGGAGGGAATCCAACCGTCGGATTTGAGTCGAGTCTTTGACCGATTCTATAAATCCAGTGATTCAGGTGGGATGGGGTTGGGGTTGTCGATCGCGAAGTTTTTGGTCGAAGCACACGGAGGAAAGATCTGGGCGGAAAGTGCTGGGGGGGAGGGAACGAAGATTTCGTTTACGTTGCCCGTGTAATCTCTGGTAAAATATGCGCCTGTGATTTCAGCCCGCATGTGTCCTTTCACACACACGTCTATGCCTGCCTGAACACAAAACATATCAAGGAGATAATGAAAGATGGTTCGTTTACGTTTACGTCGTATTGGTTTGAAGGGTCAGCCGACCTACCGTGTTGTCGCCGCGGACAAAGAGTCCCCTCGTGATGGCCGCTTTTT
>DATDAG010000204.1:0-2677 GCA_036525495.1 Anaerolineales bacterium | reverse complement strand
CTTCCCGTGGAAGTTCAAAGGCGGTGAAGCGGCGTTTTGTCGCGCGGTGGCTTGGGCGTAATAAGAATACTCTGTTGGTTGAGTAGGCCCGCGCTCGATGGGGCGTATCGAAACCAACAGTTCGATTCAAACAGAAACTAGCTTGTAAAGTGGTGGTTTCGATACCTGCGTACTCAACCACCGAGGAATGGAAGTTATGTCAACTCGATATTTCGGCGAACGGATAAAACGTAACGAAGATCCACGTCTGCTAACAGGGCAGGGACTATTCGTAGACGATGTGGATTTGCCCAACATGCTCCACGCGGCGTTCCTGCGCAGCCCGTATGCACACGCGATGATTAATAACATTGACGTTTCGCACGCCTTGCAACGCGAAGGTGTGGTTGCCGTTTACACTGCAAATGATCTGGGGGATTACTGGCAGGAAGGTCCGTTGTTGGTTGCACCGCCGCCCGTCAAGGACATCACCTTCAACAAGAAGACCCAGGTTCCGCTGGCAAAGGACAAGATCAAGTTTGCGGGTGAGCCGATCGTGATGGTGTTGGCGGAGAATCGCTATATCGCCGAAGATGCATTAGCGGATATTCTGGTTGACTACGAACCGCTGCAAGCTGTCGTTGACATGGAGAAGGCTCTCGCGGAAGATAGCCCCTTAATCCATGAAGAGATAGGCTCAAACGTTGCTGCGCACGTTGTGCAGACCAAAGGCGATTTTGATTTTGAAGCGATTAAGAAGGACGCGGCATTAACCATCAAGCGCCGATTCCACTACGAGCATGGATGCGCCGCCGCAATGGAGAATCGTGGCATTGTTGCGGAGTGGGACAGGCGTTCGGGCAGATTAACTGTTTGGGATACGACTCAGGCTCCCGTGATTATTCGAAACGGGTTGGCGGGCATGCTTGGGTTGTCGGAGCGGAATGTGCGTGTCATCGCGCCATTCATCGGCGGCGGATTCGGACCGAAGATCATGATGTTCTATCAGGAGGAAGTTTTAGTCCCGTGGGCAGCTATGAAGCTGGGTAGACCTGTCAAATGGATCGAAGACCGCGCTGAGAATTTCGTCGCTACCACACACGAGCGCGGACAGATCCACGATGCAGAGATCGCGTTTGACAAGGATGGTCGCATTCTTGGTGTGCATGATGTTTTTCTGCACGACACGGGCGCATATGCTCCCTACGGCTTGACCGTGGCGCTCAACGCGCAAGCCAACGTACTGGGGCTGTACGATATCAAAAATTATTATAGTGAGTTCACAGCGGTCTTCACCAACAAGACCATCGTCACGCCATACCGTGGCGCGGGGCGTCAGCATGGAGTCTTCGTTATCGAGCGGATGCTGGATTTTGCGGCGAAGGAACTCAAGATCGACCGCGCCGAGATCCGCAGGCGAAACTTCATCCAGCCCGATCAATTCCCGTACGATAACGAGATCATTTACCAGGACTTCGTGCCGTTGATATACGACAGCGGAAACTATGAACCTCTGCTGGATGATGCGCTCGAACGGATCGGCTATCATGAATTCGTCAATGAGATTCAGCCGAAGCTGCGCGCGAAAGGCAAACATGTGGGCATCGGTCTTGTCTCCTATGTGGAAGGGACGGGCATCGGTCCGTATGAAGGCGCGAAAGTACAGGTGATGGGCAGTGGACGCGTCTCGGTTGTAACGGGCGTCGGCACGCAGGGACAGGGTCACTTCACGAGTTATGCGCAGATCGTCGCGGAGCAGCTTGGTGTGGCTGTGGATAAAATTGATGTGGTCACCGGCGACACCGATCAGTTCTATTGGGGCGCGGGCACGTTCGCCAGCCGCGGTTCGGTGGTGGCGGGCAATGCTATCAACGAAGCCGCGAAACTCGTGCGCTCAAAGATACTCAAACTTGCCGCCGAACATTTCAACGCACCCGAAGATGAACTTGAACTCGAAGACGGTGAAGTGCGCGTGGGCGATGTGCCGCGCATGTCCATTTCACTGGGCGAACTGGCGAACATGGCCAACCCGATGCGCGGAGCGGTCAAACCTGGGGCAGAGCCTGGGCTCGAAGCGACCAATTATTTCGGTCCAGAGAGAGGCGCTACTGCCAGCGGCATCCACGCCATGATCGTGGAGGTCGATCCCGAGACGATGCAGATCAACATCCAAAAATATCTGGTCGTGCACGATTGCGGCAAGGTCATCAATCCGCTGCTGCTCGATGGGCAAATCCACGGCGGCGTGGCGCAGGGCATTGGCAATGCGTTTTATGAGCGGCTCGCCTACGACGAGAACGGTCAGCTGCTCAACGGCACGTTCATGGATTATCACCTGCCGACCAGCCTGGATGTGCCGCGCATCGAAACGGCGCACGGCGAGACGCTTTCGCCGCTCAACCCGATGGGCGTGAAGGGCGCGGGCGAAGCAGGTGCGATACCCGTCGGACCGCTGTTCGCGCAGGCGTTGGAAGATGCATTACATGATGTGGATTTTGAGATTTTGGAAATTCCGCTGAATTCGAATCGGTTGTGGGAGATTGTGAATAAGAGAGACTAGTAAGCTTAAGGCTTTAAAGATGATGTGAATGAGTCAAGTTTCATGAAGTCAAGTTAGCCTGTGCAATCCAATCCTTCATCGCCAGATCGAGTTGATCAAAACGTAGACGTAGCCGGTGATTCAACGGAGGTGCCTGAG
>DATDAG010000203.1:0-2465 GCA_036525495.1 Anaerolineales bacterium | reverse complement strand
CCTGCGGATCACGGGGCAGATGTCATCTTCCATAACGGGATCATCCTGACGATGGACGAAGACTTATCTGTGGCGGAGGCGTTGGCGGTGAAAGATGGACGCATTGTTGCCGTCGGAAGCGAAGCAGATGTGTTCGCGTCGGCAGGTGCGCAGACCGAATTGATCTCATTGGATGGGCGGGTACTGATGCCTGGTTTCGTGGATGCGCATACACATCTCTTGAACGATGCGGGCACCTACGGTATGGACCTGGACGGTGTGCAGCAAATGGCATTGGAGAATGGCATCACGACACTTGGGGGCATGTTTACCACAGAAGAGTTCCTGAACGAGATGCAAGACTATAACGCTGAGAATCGGCTGCGTGTCCACACGAACCTTTATCTTATCTACAACACCAACTGCGGGGATATTGTCGGCAACTGGTGGAAGGATTACCCGCCCACACGCGTGCCCGGGGAGATGCTGCGCATCGGCGGTGTAAAGATATTCGCCGACGGCGGGTCTTGCAACCGGCCTGCCCTCAGTTATGAGACATCACCCGGCTCGGGGCTGGGCGACCTCTATTTAACCGGTGAGCAGATCGCAGAGGTGGTGAAAGATGCGCAGGATGTCGGTCATCAAGTTGCCATTCATGCGTTGGGTGATCGCGCCATCGAAGCCGCGCTCGACGGGATCGAATCCGCACTGGATGGCGGTCCCAACAAATATCGTCATCGCATCGAACATAATGCCATTCTGCGTCCAGACCTGTTGCCGCGTTATGGCGAACTGGATGTTGTGGCTACGGTCTTTGGCACTTTCCCATCCTGCGTTGATTTCAAAAATCCGTCCCCACCTCCTTATAACGAATGGGAGTGGGCCTGGGATACCCTGCTGGACGCCAACCCCGACCTTCATGTTGCCTGGCATGGGGACGACCCATATATCCGCCCGCTTAATCCCGTTCTTGAACTTTACGGGCTGGTAACCCGCGATTTTGCAGATGATGACCGGGTGACCATTTGCGAAGCAAAGGGTTGGATCGGGGACAATACCCTGAGCGTGGAGCAGGCCCTGCCCATGATGAACCGAGAATCAGCCTATGCGCTCTGGCGAGACGGGGAGGTTGGTATGCTCGAACCCGGCTTGTTCGCCGACTTGATCATTCTCTCGCATAACCCAATGTCTGTCGATCCGGAGATCCTTCTCGATACCTATGTGCTGATGACGATGGTCGGCGGGAAGGTGGAGTGGTGCGCGCCCGGTTCAGAAACGCTATGCCCTGCAACGCCAATATCGACTTTTGACCGTGACGCCATTCCCTTTGGCTATTTGGATAGTCCCGCTGCTGAAGAAACGATCTCCGGCATCTTCACGCTCTTCGGCTGGGCGCTAGTTGACGGTGGTCCCATTGACCGGGTCGAGATCTACCTCGACGGCGAATACATCGGCAACGCCATCTACGGCGATCCCAGACCAGACGTGGCAGCCGACTACCCAGGCAGGGAGGGCGAGCCAAACTTCGGTTATTCCTTCGAGTTGGATACAACTTTATACAGCAATGGAGCCCACACGTTAACTGCTGTGGCTGTCGGTGTTTCTGGAAACGAAGGTTATCTGATCCCTGAAGTCCTGGATTTTATAATCGGGAACTGACTTGGACTTGTTACACTCGTATTTGTAGCTACAAGAATCAAAACATCCGAAGCCACCTTGACTTCGGATGTTTTTGTTTTATTCAACACCAAAGGCGGGCGAGCTACAATTATTATGGCTCCCTGATAACCCCAAACATGACCGTGGTCACCATATCACTGCTTACATAGGCATCCAGATTCAACTTGGTCGTCGTTTTATATCCATTGTCAATTCCAACACAATACAGACCTGGTTTTAGGTCGTTAAAATTAACAACACCATTCGAATCAGTAGGAATAAAGCTCAAGCTCCCAGTGCTGGATGTGCATCCAACCTGATCTCCAAGCGCCAATCGGATTGATGGGGCGCCTTTTTCTCCACCGTCCATGATTCCATTTTGGTTTTCATCGAAGAAAACAACAGCCTTTATGTGACCAGGATTTCCATTATCAGTAAATAACGGATCGCTCTCGCCACAGGCAGTGAGAAAAGCAATCACTAGCACAGATACCAATAAATGTTTCATCAGCTACTCCTCATACTTGGTTTTGCTGATTTTACTTTAAAATTTTGATCACATTCCTGCCTGCCGCGCCGCTGACTCCCCCTCCGCCGTGGACGCCGCTTCCGCAGAGATAGAGATTATCGAGCGGAGTCTTATGATTCGACCAGCCAGGGATTGGACGCATGAACATGAATTGATCGAGCATCAGCTGACCGTGGTTGAGGTCGCCTTCGGTAAGACCGTAAGTGGTTTCAAGATCAAGAGGCGTGATCGTTTTACGATTTACTATTGATGATCTCAGATTAGGGAAATATTCCGCGAGTGTATCAATCGCCAACTT
>DATDAG010000202.1:0-4098 GCA_036525495.1 Anaerolineales bacterium | reverse complement strand
CCCGTAGGGGTGACCCGCGCCGATGAAGTCAGGTCCGAGATAGATGCGGTCTTTGTCCGAGTCGATGACGCCGAACGCAAAGATGTCTGAGACTTCGAAACGCGGCACAAGCGGACCAGATGCATCTTCAAGATGCGTGTTCATGTAATAGGTGGTCTTGCCGTCTTCAAAAATGGACGAACGATAGACCTTGTTGTAGCCGATGTGATTGCCTTCGGGGTCGAAGATGGAAGGCAGTCCGTGCCATTCGCCTTCGATGGATTTTTGCCAGTTACTTGGTTGGGTCATGATTTTCCTTTTGAACCGCGAAGAGCGCTAAGTTCGCTAAAAAAACAAAAGATTTTCTTTGCGTTCTTTGCGAGCTTGGCGGTTGGTTATTTTTCCACATCCTGATTGATTAATATGCCGCGTAGTGTGTTGCTCATCTCTTCGCCGACCAAACGTGAGACCTGTGCCCAGACCTTGTCCACTTCGGGGTCGAAGATGGCTTCGCGGTTGAGTTTGTCTCGTTGAGCAAAGTCGCCAGCTGGGACAGTTTCGGCAGGGATGCCGCTTTCGACAAGGTCGAACCAGTGATCGAGATATCTGTTGACAGGCGTTTGGATCTGCTCAAAAGCGGATTCGCTTGCCCGATAAGCCAGCATCCACGGGGACATGAGGGCGTATTGCTTCGGTCCAAGTTGAGCAGCGGTTAAGCCTTCGATTTTCTTAGCTTCTTCGAAGATGGGAGTGAGATTGTCGAACACGGCGTTCATGTATTTGAGGTTAGCGCCCAAGTCTGCACGGGGGATCATGTCAAGGTGAAAGGCGAAGTGAGGACCTGCCATGACTGAGTCCAATGTGAAGTGGGGGATGTGGCTCTCTGGCTTGGTGAACGCGAAGATCATGTGTGAGTCGAGTCCGATGGGCGGAACGACGAGTCCGATGTAGACCATCCTGTGTACCTTGTCTCCGCTGAAGAGGCGCAACGAGCCAACAGGCTCGGGGCTCATCGGTGAGGAAAGGCTGATTTTTGGCGAGCCGATTTCGGTGAGTCCGAAGCGGTCTTTGATCTTGTCCAATGTTCCGAGGGAGAGTTGTAACGGTAATGACATCCAAACCTCCAATAAAAATTATTCGTCTGATTTCTTTACTTGACTTGGGTTGTGGGCACTTCCTTCAATACCCAGGCATTGGCGAGCTCAGGGACTTCCTTGCGTGCGGGTGAAGGGATGACCACAGCATGCTGACGTCCATACTCGGCTTTGATACGATGGATGTCGATCTGCCAGCCCTTATCAATATATTTCTGGCGCATCTTGCGATAGGTGATCTGAATGCCATCTGATTTCACGGAAAGTTCCGCGCCGATATCGTAGGGCAATAGTTCGGGGCGCTGTGAGAGAACGATGGGGTAATCCTGGTTGAAGATCTTCAACACGCGTTTGACAGCGTCGTTGTCAGCCCAGTTGCCTTCGAAGAATGTGCGAAGCTGGGTCCATTTGGTAATGGTCTTGTATTCGTCCACAGGGATGTGGAAGTTGAAGAGCACCATCAAACCCATCGGCAATGTGACTTCGAGCAGGGTGATGCATGGCATCCAGAAGGCAGCGCGAGTATTTACGCCTTTGGGTTCTTCCTGCACTTTGTAGAGGCGTTTCCATAATCCAGGGATATTCTTGCGCTGCGGCTTGAGGGTCATGTTCATGTCACCGCCCAGCGGATGCGAAGTCACCTGATAATCGGGGATCTCAGGTTCGTCGCGGTTGCCGAACGCGCCGCCGTGAACGAAGGGGGCGTGGGCTGCATCGAGACTATTTTCGAGAGCGCGTTCATAATAGACAGGCCATTCGAACGTGCCGCGTACCACTTTGAAGTCGGGGTTGTCAAAGTGTGGAAGTTCAGGGAAGGGAGGTCGTTCTGCTTCGGGGATATCGCCCAGGAATGCCCAGATGTATCCGTACTTTTCAACGGTCGGGTAGGAATCGACACGCGCCTTTTTCGGTACGGGTACGTTTTCTGCATTGGCGGGAATCTTCACACATGCGCCGTCCGTTTCATATTCCCAGCCGTGATAGGGGCATACGATGCAATCGCCGTTCATCCAGCCATCGGATAATGCGCCGCCGCGATGCACACATAGGTCGCTCAACACATGTGCCGATCCGTCAGATGTGCGATAGATGACGAACTCATGCTCAAGTGCAGTTACGCGGATGGGTTTGTCTGTTACCACATGAGAAAATTCTATGGGCCACCAAAAATTCTTAAGCAAGATCTTTCTCCTTCATTTGGTTTCAAATTTTGCGATCAATGGGTCGTTCGATAATTTCTTTAGATCTTGTTTACAGATAAAGGCTTCGATCAGGTTTACCATTAATTGACGTGTATCCGTTTCGTTCCCAGCCGACGCCTGCTCCAAAAACCCGCGCCCTGTCGTATCGTCGTGCGGATGCGCGGCTAAAAAATGATTCATCCCATCAAAGATGACCAACGCCGAATCCTGTTTTGCACCTTCGTGGAACGTGCGCTCGAGCAGAAGAGTCGGTGTGCCTTTGCCGTCCAATGCGTAACGGTGACTTGATGCTTCGATCACACCGTCACGAGTTCCGCCCATGATGAGGGTGGGGCAGTCGTGCAGGGGGAGCACTGTCGCGGGAGGGAAGCCGAGCATGGTGCTTGCGCCTGAGTGCGCGGCGTAGGTGAACGCTCCCTGCACTTGCGGGAACCACTCGCGGTTGGCGTTGAGCAATGCCATTGTGCCACCCGCAGAGTGACCGCCGAGGAAGATACGGTTCAGGTCCAATGAGCCAGCCAAAAGTCCAGATTGATCGAGGCGTTCCAGTTCATCCAGAATGGCGGGCAGGGCGTTTGCGCTGGGGCCTGTCCCATAGGTATCGGGTTTGATAAAGTTCAAGTCCATGCCTGGCGTGATGCTGACCGAGCCAGGGAAATCTTCAGCGATCCAGGAGTACAGCACAACGACGTTGTTGCGTTTTGCCAACTCTATCGCCAGCCACGCGTAGGATTCCATGCCAACGTTCACACCAGGGAGGAAAATTACGATGGGGAACGGCGCGTGCGTCAGGTCGGCAGGAACAGTGCCCGTGTTACGCTCTTCGGGCGTATCGCCAAAGATGGCTCGATAATACACCTTTAGTGTTAGCGTGTCATAAGGCGATGGTGTGCCTTCAACCTTTGCAGAACGATAAAATGCTCGGATCATAAATAAGTTGGCTTATTGAGGTCTCGGAGACAATCGATCTCCACCCCAGAGACCGCGCACCAACTTGTCGGCATGTTCCTTGCCAAACAATTGCTCGCCAACGATATTGGCAGGGTCACGTTCGGCTACTGTGCGGCGGATTAGCAAATCGCGTTCAGCGAGAGCGGTGCGTTCATTTTTAGGAGTTGGTTCGGCTTCGTCCACGTTCTTGAGGAAGCCATCGAACATCCAATGTGCCAATTCGCTGATCTCACCGATCGCTTTGTCTGATGGTGGGACGAGATAGACAAAGCCCGATTGCGTAACTGATGTCCGCATGTAGGAGCTGCGGCTGATGAACGGCTTGTACTCAGGGTTATCCTGAAACTCGCGCCACTTGGCATTGACGGGTTCATAGTAGTGTGCAAGCAAAGGTTGTCAGGTAGAGAGAACTTCGGGTAGGATAGTTCGGGCTCAACCAAACCAAACTACCCGAGGTTCGAAATGAAATATAACATTGAAAAGATAAACCAAATAGGCAAAATGGTGGCGGAAGTTATTGAAGAGGCAGTGATGCAAACAGAAGAGGAAAAGGTTCGAATCGGCGATATTGAAATGGGGTTGCGTGAAACCCTGCAGGCTGTCGGACAAAGCGCATTGAAGCAATTCCTGGAAAATGGGGAGGATGAACCGGAAACAGAAATCAAGTGCAGCTGTGGCGGCCAACTGCAATACCAACGGCGTCGTGCGGCGACGATTTGGAGCGTGTTTGGCAAGGTGGTATACAAAAGAGCGTATTATGCCGGCTGCAACTGCCAAAAGGGTCAGGCGCCAGTGGACAGCCGTTACGGGATCGAAGCGGGCAAGGTGACGGCAGGCTTGGCGCACCTGATCGCCTTGAGCGGGATCAAGGA
>DATDAG010000201.1:0-2791 GCA_036525495.1 Anaerolineales bacterium | reverse complement strand
ACATCGGGCAGTACAGGCGACCCCAAGGGTGTGATGCTATCTCATGCCAACCTTCTGACCAACATACGCCAGATGATCGCAGGGATGCAGATCACGGAGCAGGATGTGTTTGTCAGTTGGCTGCCTGTCTATCACGATATGGGACTCATCATCATGACGATGATTCCTTTCTATCTGGCGGCAGAGGTTCATCTTTTACCTGCATCGTTACGACGATTACGAGACTGGTTCAAGATGATAGAAGATACCCGCGGGACTTTTACGGCGACCCCTGATTTTACTCTTCGTCTGTGTATAAGACAGGCTGAGATCTTACGCGAATACGACATTACCAGCCTACGCGTCATACTTAACGCAGCTGAGCCTGTCCGTGCTGCGACGGTGGCAGGATTTGAGTCGGCGTTTGGATTGGCTAATGTGATCGCACCAGGCTACGGGATGGCTGAAGCGACTGTCGGCGTCAGTATGTGGACTCCACAAACGCCCGTGCGAGTCGATGCAAACGGGATCATTTCTGTTGGTCCGCCGTTCCCGGATGTGAAAGTGAAAATTGCAGATGACGATGAGATCCTTATTAAGAGTCCTGCGAACACGATAGGATATTTCAATAATGCGGATGCAACCAAGATGCTTTTCGCTGACAATGGATATATCCACAGCGGTGATTTGGGATATGTTGATGAAGATGGTTATTTGTATTTTCTGGGACGCAAGAAGAATATCATCAAGCATGCAGGCGAGACCATTGCCCCACAAGAGATCGAAGAGACAGTGGACGCGATCGAAGGTGTCCGGTACTCTGCCGCAGTGGGCATCGACCGTGGACGGGTAGAGGGGGAACAGGCAAATATTTTTGTGGAAGTTCGAGAAGAAGGGAATATTGCAGAATTAGGTTATGAGTTGACGATTCAGGTCGTGCAGGCAATTCATGATCGTTTGGGATTTCGCCCCGCCCGCGTATATCTGGTCAAACCGCGTTCCATTCCCAAAACGTATAACGGAAAGATACAGCATGTTCAGTTGCAGGAACTGTATATGAATGGAAGCCTGCGGGAACAGGGGTTGATTTTATATCCCGATTACTAGCCTGATATTCCAAGCCCTAATTGATATAGTCCAAAACAGAATAATGCGATTGCAGAAACGCCAAGTAATATGCGATTGAATCCTGGTCCCAATTGACGCGCAACACCAAAGACAACAATGATCGCAGATAACCCAAGGGTGATCGTTGTATAAAACCCAAGGAGAAGACCGATGCCGTTCATGGGAGTCTCGCGCCAGCCCTTGAGCAGGATGGGACCCGTTACCAGGCTCCAGAAAATGTATGGACCTGGACTCAGCATATTCATCGCCGCGGCTTTGAGAACGCTTTGCCGCGCTTCCGATTCTATGGATGGAATGTTGGAATCAAAACTTCTCCAGGATTTATACGCGCCGAAGGCGAGATATAAAACAAACAATCCGCCGGCAATATATAGAAATCGCTGGAACCATATAGGTATCTGACTCAACACGAACAGACATAGTGCAATGATCGGTCCGTCACTGACCAACGGCGCGAGGGCGGCGATCAGGGTTCGCTTCCAGCCGCGTGCCAAAGATTGGGAGATGAGATAGGTCTGGAACGGACCTGGCTGTGCCGCGGCGGCAAAACCGTAGCCGATGCCTAAAACAATATATGCCCACATGGGCTATTCTTCAAACACGAATTTGGTTGGATTTTCGTAAAAAGTTGTCCACGCAATGCACTGGAGCGGGGTAAAAACATACAGCCCGCCTTCGTCCCATTGAGTCGCTTCAGGTGAATACCCTTGATCTGAATATTTGTCGCTTATGGCTTTGGCAAGTTTCTTTGCAAATTCCGGGGTTGGTTTTTCAGCAGGTTTGGAAATTCCCTCCATTATTACGACCTGATTCCCACTTTCGAGATGAAGAGAAACATGCGAATTATCCATGATGTTCCGTGCATGACGAGTCTCTGGACTGCCATCGTACCAAAGCCGGTTATCAATGAACGCGCCCCAGCGCGGAACAACGTGCGGTCGTTTGTCGGGACGGACGGAGCAAAGCCAATAGTTTTTGGACTCTGTCAATTGCGCGGCGACCCACTCCCAGTCCACGTATGAGGCGGGATTGTCGGCATATCCTTTTGGTAATTTTGGGCGGGATATTGTTGGTGTGTTCATTCGTGACTCCTTATCCAACTTGCAATGGTTTGAATATCCTCCACTGTACTACGGCAACAGCCACCGATCATGCGCGCTCCCGCGTCGTACCATTCGTGTGCCTGCTCGCCGAATGAAGTAGAAAAAGGATCGCTGTTCCAATCTTTTTTCTCTGCGCTATATGATTCGCCAGAGTTGGGATAGGCAAGGATGGGTTTATTTGTAATTTGTTTCGCTTCACGGATCAACGAAGGGACATATCTCGGCGATGTGCAGTTAATCCCAACCGCAACGATCTGTGGATTGGATTCGATCTCTTTCACGCAATCAGCAAAGAGTGATCCTTCTGAAATGTGTTCGCCATCCTTTGCGGAAAAGCTAAACCACGCGGTGATGCTCGCGAACTCTTTCAATAAATTCGACAGAGCCTGTGCTTCAATGAGACATGGAATCGTTTCGCATGCTAGAATATCCGCACCTGCTTCGATCAACGCCCTCATGCGCGGACGATGGAAATCCATCAACTGCTCCTCGGTCAACTCATAATTCCCGCGATACTCAGAACCATCCGCAAGGTACGCGCCGTATGGACCGATAGACGCGGCGACGAATGGCTTTGACCT
>DATDAG010000200.1:0-4572 GCA_036525495.1 Anaerolineales bacterium | reverse complement strand
TCATCCTGCTGGCACTGACATCGGCGGGGTTCACGATTCATGGCTTCAAGACCATCATCGACTCGGTGCGCAAAGGACGTTCTGCGCCCGAGTTGAAAAACGTCCCAGGCAGTCTTTTCAAAGCTGCGATAAAAGTTCTCTTTCAACAGACCATTTTCAAAGCGCGCAAATTATTGAGCGCCATCCACATGGGATTGTTCTTCGGCCTCATCACATATGCATTCGTAAATATCGTGGATGCGCTTGAAGGACTTATTCCAGGCTTTGAATTGACGTATGGAGGAAAAAATCTCCCTAACGCGCCGACGGGATTGATCAATACCTTCAATCTCATCTCCGATGTGATGAGCGGCTTTTTGCTCATTGCTATTACCGTGTTCTTTGTACGCCGCTTCATCACCAAGGATAAAGCACTTACATTCCGTGATAATGTTTTCCTCAACGATAAAGTAAAAGCGGGTGCACAAAACAGAGACTCGCTTATCGTGGATGTCTTCGTTGTCATGCATGTTCTGGCACACTTGATGACACAGGCGTTCCGCCTGACTGAAGGTCCAGACCCGTTCATGCCCATTGCAAGTTTTCTGAATGGGATTTTTGGCTCATCTGATGTTGGCATGCGTGTTGCGTGGTGGATCAGCCTTGGCTGGGTGATGTTCATCATCCCTTACCTCTCACGCAGCAAGCACACACACTTTTTCATGGCGCCCGTCAATCTGGGGCTCGCCAAACAGAATCCGCGTGGGCAGCTTGACCCTGCCATTCCGCTCAAGGTTATTGATAATAAACCTCTTGAGCCTGGCGCAAAGCATGTTCATGATCTCCCGTGGACGCGTGTGCTGGATGCGTATGCCTGTGTGCAGTGCAATCGCTGTCAGGATGTCTGTCCTGCGAACTTCTATGGACGTCCGCTTTCGCCATCCGCTTTGGAGGTGAACAAGCGTTATCTCCTCAAGGAAGCGACCTTCGGCTCTCACCCCGACCGACTCCTGCTTCCGCTTACTGAGACAGTCATCTCACCTGAGGCAGTTTGGTCTTGCACAACTTGTTATGCGTGTGTTCAAGTATGTCCCGTTGGGAATGAACCCATGGCAGACATCATTGACATCCGCCGCCGTATGTTGATCGACGGGGAAGAACTCGATAGCGGTGTGCAGACTGCAATGCAGTCCCTTGCCACCAACGGCAACTGGATGAGCAAAGGTAAACGTCTACGCGGCAAATGGGCGAAGGACATGGAGTTCCCGATCAAAAATGCCATCGAAGAACCAGTGGAACATTTATGGTTCGTTGGCGATACCGCTTCGTTCGATGAGCGTGTTGTTCCGAATACCCAAATGGTTGCACGTATCTTCAACCAGGCAGGGCTTGATTTCGGCATCATGTATAAGGAAGAATCCAATGCGGGCAATGACGTGCGCCGTGCTGGAGAGGAAGGTCTGTTCGAACAGCTTGTTGAGCAAAACATGGAAGCTTTTGGCAAGGCGCAGTTCCAACGCATCTTCACGACTGATCCTCATTCATTCAACACGCTCAAAAACGAGTATCCGCAATTTGGCGGTCAGTTTGAGGTGAAGCATTACACGGTGACTTTGCTTAAGCTGTTTGAAGAAGGTAAACTCACAGTAAAGAACAAACTGTCGAATTACAAAGTGACGTTCCATGACCCGTGCTATCTTGGCCGCTACAATGGTGGATTTACCGCTCCGCGCAAGCTCCTTGAGTTGCTCGGCGTGGAGTTCCATGAGATGCCGCGTAACTGCGAGAACTCGTTCTGCTGCGGCGCAGGTGGTGGTCAGATCTGGATGGGCAAGGTCGCTCCAGGCGAACGTCCCGCCGAGAACCGCATCAAGGAAGCGTTAACTACTTTCGATGCGAATGCAAGCGACAAGACACAATTGTTCATTGTCACCTGCCCGAAGGACATGATCATGTATTCTGATGCGGTCAAGACGACGGGCAACGAAGGCAAGATCGAAGTCCGCGACATTATTCAGTTGGTGGCGGAAGCTGTTGGTGTGGAAAAGCCGCTCGAAGCAGAAACAGTTGCGGCTTAAGAAAGAAGCGATGTTTACCTGTCCATATTGCGAGTTCAGCGGTAAGCGATCCGAAGTCCATAATCATCTGGCAGAGAGTCACGGTGATACACTAGGTACGCGCGTAGACGAATATATAGGGCATACATATTTTGTTGTGACGTGCCCTGTATGCAAGGATAGTTATGAGCAGGTGACGAAGAAGGCAAGAAGCGACCCGAATTTTGTAAGAGAGTATGAGCATGAAATTCGGTTGGTTGTGTTTGATATGTTGTTGTATCACATGCAAGGTGAACATGGTCTCGGGGCGGCGGAATAGCACCGCCTGCACGACCTAAACAATAGGAGAATAAAAATGGCAACAGTACGTGGATGTAATATTCCTGAAGACCGCTACTATTGGGTGGAGAAACATGCGTGGGCCACGCTGGAAGCGGACGGCACCGTGAAGATCGGTATCACCGATGTGGCGCAGAACTTGGCGAAGGGCATTGTCAATGTCACGCCAAAGGATGTAGGTCGTGCGGTCAAAAAGGGCAAATCGGCGGGGACGCTGGAAAGCGGCAAATGGGTGGGACCTGTCACATCGCCGTTGACTGGTGAGATCGTGGAAGTGAATGAAGCCGTGAAAGGCAAGCCCGCTTTGATCAATGAAGACCCCTATGGTGAGGGCTGGTTCGTGAAGATCAAGCCTGAGAATTGGGATGCTGAGAGTGGGGAGTTGTTGACGGGTGATCCTGCGGTCGCTGAATACCAGAAGTTCATGGAAGAACAGGATTTGAATTTCGAATAACAATAAAATACAAATTTTGCATATTACATCTGGTCTCGATACGCTCGCAACGAGCGCTCGCTACTCGACCAGCGGAGTTGCTTTAATTATAGATGATCTACTACGCCTGTGACATCCCCGAAGACCTGACCTACGATATCGAACGCGATGTATGGATTCGCTTCGATGGGGATGTTGCAACGCTTGGCATGACCGATGTCGCGCAGACTCGCTGCGGAAAATTTGCAGCGATCAGTTTTCGTGATGTTGGCAAAGTAGTGAAACAAGGGAAAACATTGGCGACAGTTGAATCTGCCAAGTGGGTGGGACCATTCCCTGCACCGTTCACATGCGAGATATTGGAAGTGAATGCAGATACTTTTGCAAAAGATATTCTGACGGCTAACAAAGAGCCATACACTGACGGCTGGATTGTGAAAGTGAGACCGACTGATCTGGAGGCTGAACGCGGTCATTTGGTAACTGGGGAAGAAGCATTCGAGAAATACAAGGCAAGAATTCAAGAGTTGAAGGTTAACTGTTTGAGATGTATTGATTGAAAAACATATCTTAGAGGAGAGAGAAATGTCCAAGAAAATCCGCTTACTATATATGGAAGACGTATCCCCGCTCCGTTCACAGACTGTTTACCACGCGGTCGGGTACGCAATGACAAAAGATACTCCCAATACCATCATTATGGTTTCGCCCAATGGACCGTATGTATCTATTGGCTATCATCAGGATATGCAAAAAGAAGTTGATCTGGAATACTGCGAAAAGCACAACCTGCCTGTTTATCGCCGCGAAGTTGGCGGTGGCGCGGTATTTTTAGACAATGGTCAACTCTTTACACAATGGATCTTTCATAAGGAAGATTTACCTGCCTCGCTGGAAGAACGCTTCAAGCTGTATATTGATCCGCTTGTTGCAACGTATCAGGAATTGGGTATTAACGCCATGCATCGTCCCATTAATGATGTGCATGTCGAAGGAAAGAAGATTGGCGGCACGGGCGCGGCACAGATGGGCATTGCGGAAATCCTTGTTGGTAGCTTGATGTATACCTTCGATAAGAAGACTATGTCACAGGTATTGAAAGTTCCTTCAGAGAAAATGCGCGACAAGATATTCGAGTCGCTCGAAGCCTACATGACCACGATGACTGAGCAGCTTGGCTCCACGCCTGATCGTGCTGAAGTCAAAGATTTGTATATGAAGAAGGTCTCCGAAGCATTGGGCATGGAAGTCTACGAAGGGGAATGGACGGAAGAAGAAGAAGCGATGGCGAAAGAGATCGATGAGCGCTTCGTCTCGGATGAGTGGCTGTATCAAAAAGGACAACTCAAACAGCAGGGAGTGAAGATTCATCAGGATGTACACCTCGTCGAAACAGCGTTCAAGTCACAGGGCGGTCTGATCCGCATCATCGCCCGCTTGCGTGAAGGTCGCATTGACGATATCTCCTTCTCGGGCGATTTCACGCTGCTTCCCGTCTTCGCATTGGGCGCGCTCGAACAATCGCTGCGCGGTGTCTCCGCCACGCCTGAAACGCTCCAATCCAAGATCGAAGAAGCGTATTATCGTTTGAACATTCAATCGCCTGGCGTCACGCCGACCGATTTCACAACGGCGATCATGAACGCGGTCACGCCGCCACAAGCCGCATAGCGATGGCGAATTACGGCTTTCTCATTGATCAGGGCAAGTGCATCGGCTGTCACGCCTGTTCGACTGCGTGCAAGTCTGAGAATCAGGTGCCGC
>DATDAG010000199.1:0-2674 GCA_036525495.1 Anaerolineales bacterium | reverse complement strand
CACCTGTGGACTGCATACGGCGCAACGCGCTGACCTGGGAGGACGGAATGAAACCGCGCAACCCTTCGACAGAGGCGAGCAAGCCACCTTTGTTGAAACCGATGATCTTGCTTTCGACCACATCGCTGTCTTCCAACAGTTTTTCCACATTGTCCCAGGAAATCTGCTCCTGGGCGCGCTTCAGTGAAAGGACAACATTGCCATTGGCATCCTCGGGGCTGATGACAAATACATAGATCTCCTGCCCGACCTCCAGCGCCTCGCGTTCCTCCTCCGTCAACTGTTCCAACTCTTTTCCCGAAACCAATCCCTCGGATTTCGCGCCAATACTGACAAGTACCTGTGAGGGACTGACACTCGCAATATGACCCTTGCGAATCTCACCAGCCTGAGGCAGGTCAATATTAAGATCCTCTGTTTTGAGCAGGGACTCCATGGTTAGATTGTTGTTGGTGCCGGGTTGTTCTCCCTGCTTTTTGGGATCGCTCCCCTGAGCTGGCAGGGTTTGATTCTGATCTGTCACTTGAGATACTCCGATTAACAAAAATGTAGACGAGATTATACAGGTGAAACAGGAACTTTGCAACCCTGATGAATCGAAACGTTGCAATTTTGATTCCTGAATCGTTCAACTCGATTTGGATTTATTCAGGATTTTGATTCACGCGTTATAATCATCAACCGGAGTTACAATAAATGCCACCTATTTTTCCTTTCACAGCCATCGTAGGACAGGAGCGCATGAGACGCGCGCTCATCTTGAACGCCGTTGACACGCGCATCGGCGGTGTGTTGATCCGCGGCGAACGCGGCACGGCAAAATCCACTGCTGCGCGCGCACTTGCCGCACTGCTCCCCAAAGTTAAAGTCGTGGATGACTGCCGCTTTGGTTGCGATCCTGACAAGCCCAATACATGGTGCACGGAATGCAAGGAACGCTTTTCCGACAGTAAAAAAATTCCTTCGCATGTGCGCACCACATCGTTTATGAACCTGCCGGTCTCCGCAACGGAAGACCGCGTGGTGGGAACGCTCGACATCGAGCAAGCCATCCAAAAGGGTGAGCGCCATTTCGAGCCGGGCGTTCTGGCTGGCGCGAACCGCGGGCTACTCTACATCGACGAAGTGAACCTGCTCGACGATCACGTGGTGGATGTCCTGTTGGACTCCGCCGCGATGGGTGTGAACATGGTCGAACGCGAAGGCATTTCCTTTTCCCATCCAGCCCGCTTCATCCTCGTCGGGACGATGAATCCTGAAGAAGGAGAGTTGCGTCCCCAATTGCTCGACCGCTTCGCGCTCTCCATGGACATTGTGGGCATCCGTGATGCGCGCGAGCGCGTCACTATCATGGAACGAAACATAGCCTTCGAACAAGACTCCGAAGCCTTCCGGCAGAAATGGATGCCGAAAGAGGAGGAACTTTCACACCAGATCGAGCGCGGGCGAGAACTCGTGGGGCAGGTCACACACACCAGCCGCGACCTGCTTTCCATCGCCGCGCTGACCTCATCGCTTAATGTGGATGGTCATCGTGCAGATCTGGTGATCCTCAAAGCCGCACGCGCGCAGGCCGCGTTCGAGGGTCGGACAAAGATCAACGACCACGATATCGCTCTTGCGGCAGAGCTGGCGCTCCCCCACCGCATCAAGCGGACTCCCTTCCAGCAGGCTGAGATGACGACCGAGCAATTGCAAGAGCGCATCGAGCAGTTGGCGGGCCAATCGGTCCCGAGCGAAGCGGAAGCGGATGAGTCCGAATCCCAGCAGGGCAAACCCGAGGAAAAAAAAACTTAAAACTCGAGGATGAGCGCGAGGAAGGTCCGCAGGAGGGCAAACCCGAACCGATGCCGCAGGATGTGTTCGCGAACACGTCTGCGAATTGGTGGGAAGGCGGGCAGAAGGTCAAAACGGGCGAGAAGTTCCAGCCACGCAAGTTAAATACGCCTCTCGATAAACTCACTCGCAAACACGCAGGCAGGCGTTCGCTCACCAAGACCGAGCGCAAACACGGACGCTATATCAAGGCGCGCCCCGCAGGCGAAAAGAAGGACGATATCGCTTTCGATGCCACGTTCAGAGCCGCGGCTCCGCACCAGAAATCCCGCGTGGAAAAACGCAAGCGGCTGGCTTTCGCCATCGAATCATCCGACCTGCAACGCAAGATACGCGTCAAGCGCGTGGCAAACCTGGTATTGTTTTTAGTGGATGCTTCGTGGTCCATGGCGGTTGCCGAGCGGATGAACGCAACAAAGGGCGCGATCCTTTCCCTGCTGACGGATGCCTACCAGCGCCGTGATCGGGTCGGTCTGATCGTCTTCCAAAAAGACCGCGCAACGCTGGTGTTACCCCCAACCAATTCCATTCAACTCGCGCAACGTGCCCTCATGGACATCCCCGTCGGCGGGAAGACCCCGCTCTCCGCGGGACTGTTCCTCGCCTCGGATGTATTGCGTCAGGAAAAATTACATCACCCCGATATAGAACCATTGTTGATCGTATTGACCGATGGCGCAGGGAACGTATCCATCGGCGCGTTGCCCCCGCAGGAAGAATCGTATAAATTCGCAGAGCTGATCGCGCACGAGAAGGTGAAGAGCGTGGTTATCAACATGGAACACGCCGCCTTCGACCAGGGACTGGCCCAGCAGCTTGCGAACCACCTCAAGGCGCC
>DATDAG010000198.1:0-6756 GCA_036525495.1 Anaerolineales bacterium | reverse complement strand
GCATCCTGCTGTAGATAGGTGATGACGGTGTAAGCCCCGCCAAAGGTGAGGAGACCGCTGCGGAGGGCAGACCAGAATAAAGTAAAGTAAGAAGCGTCCGTTTGGGATGCAGGGTCAAGGTTTGCTGGGGATGTAACGGCTTGGGTAGTGGTAAAAGCTGTAAAGGCGAGGAATCCAATGAAAAGAATGATGAGGGCAATGGCAGTATATTTTTTTGAGGAGATGGCAAAGATCAAACCGGAGACGACGAGCGTAATGATGAAGTTGATACCAACCAATTGTGCGATGGCGGCGATGACGGCGATCGTCCAGAGCCATTTGTTTTCGAGCAGGGCATGACTGCCAATGCGATGCACCGCGCGGACGATGAGCGCGGCGACTGCTGGCTGCATGCCGATGAAGATGGATTGGAAGAGGGGCGAGGTGATGCCGTAGGAAACGTAGAGCCATGAGAGCGCGAACATAAGGGTGAAACCCGGCAGCATGAAACCGAGACCACCAAGGAAGGCTCCGATGCGTCCGCGTGCGATCATGCCGAAGTAGACGCACAGTTCGTGCGCTTCGGGACCCGGGAGCGCCTGGTACACAGCAAGGACACGATTGAAGCGTGCAGGCGTGACCCACTTTTCTTCGTCCACGAGTTCCTGGCGGATCATGGCGATTTGTGCGAATGGACCACCCCAGGCGAGGAAGCCGAATTTGAGGAAGCGCAAAAAGATGCTGAGCAGGGATTGGTGGGGGATGGTGATGTCGGAGTTGTTTTGCGTTGAGTTCAAGGAATAGTCCTTTGAGTGAATAAGAGATTAGAGACTGGACGCTTCGACTTCGTGCCTTGCATTCCGCTCAGCGTGAGAAATTAGAGATAAGTTGATCGATGTGTTTGATGATTGCATCCCGTGCTGGTTCGTAGCCGTCGCTGATGTTTGGAACTTCTGCCCAAGATTCAGATGTTGTAATGGTTTTCAGTTCCTGCGTCAGTTCGCAAAACGTGACAATATGTTGAGCGGAATCAACATCTGCCAGCGATAATTTTTGGGGTGTGGACTCGGTGGGAGTTAATCCATCATTTACCAAGCCTTCCACGGCTTTGGGACCGAGTTCTGCATCGGGGTGGGTGCCGCGTGCAATTGCGCGGATGTCGAGTCCGTTTTCGGCGGCGAGTTTGTTGAACCAGACAGAGGCGACGATACTTTTCGCCGCTCCGTGTTCGCAAACGAAGACGATGGTTGATGAATGGGGCATATTTTCCTACGTCGAATAAATGATTGTTTGGGGTTCAGGAAATCAGCGAAAGAGATTTTGGAAATGATTTTATCTCACAATGACATTATTTCATTCCGTATCTTCGACCTTTCCACGTGACGCCTTGCCGAGTGAGCACCCTCCATGCGGATGTGAACATCATAGCCCCGAAAACTCCCGCGCCGAGCGGGGTTGTCAGCGCATACCAGGGTGAGATTTCCATGTTGGTTGCAACTCTTGCACGGATGAGAAGCAGATACGCCCACAGTAAAAACGATTCAATAACCACCGACACTGCCATCCATTCGCCGCCATTCAAATACCAATATAAACCAAGTAAAGGCCAGAGTGGAAGAAATAGCGATGCCATCAAAGTAAGGATTGCGCCAAAGATACCCAATGCCATCAATGAGAGCTGATCTCTTAAGCCGAGATAAATGTTTTTGGTCCAGCCTTCCCACATCTCAGGCAGAGATGTGTACATGCGGGTCTTTGCCACTTTTGCGCCATTCGCAACGATCAGGCGATGACCGTTCCATTTGACCTGCTCTGAAATGGCTTTATCTTCCACGATATTGTCTCTGACGCTTTCATGTCCGCCAATAGCATCGTAGGTGGAACGCTTGATGAGAATGAATTGTCCGTTTGCGATAGCGTCCTTTGTGGCCGGGTCATTGACCTTGCGCGGCGAGAAACCAACCGAGAGTGCGGTCATCACGAGCGGCATGACTGTCTTTTCCCAGAATGAGCCAAGGATCTGGAATGTCATGATCGTGAACATATCCGCATCCGTTTCGATGGCTTTGGCATAACAGGATGAAAGCGTTTCGGGTGAGAGGAAGGTGTCTGCGTCTATGAAGCAAAGCCACTCGCCACGGGCGGACGCTGAAGCCTGGTATAAGGCATGAGGTTTGCCAGCCCAGCCATCGGGTAAATCTGAACCATTGATAATTTGGAGTTTATTCGCTGGCCGAGTGGCAAAGCGTAACGAGTCCAATATCTCCGATGTCGAATCCGCTGAACGGTCATCCAAGACGATCAGTTCAATGTTTGTGTAATCCTGATTCAGGATTGCCTCCACACATGCGCGGATGTTGCGCTCTTCATTGCGTGCTGGGATGCAGACAGAAATAAGAGGGGCGTTGGGCGGGGGAGGTGATGGCGATACGACGATATCAAGATGATACTGGTTATGGATCCAGTAGATGATAACAAGACCGCCGATCAAAAATGCGGTTGATAAAAGGAAATAGATCATGCGTTAGTTGACGTGGATTTCAGAACCCCGCTCAGTCTTTTCGATCTCGATGCGTGTTGGGAAGGCATCCTTGAGTTCATCAAGATGTGTGATGACGATGATTTTTGCAAAATCATTTTTTACAAGATTGATCGCTTCGATGAGACGCTGACGACCTTGAATGTCTTGTGAGCCAAAGCCTTCGTCAATGACCAGAGTTTGCAGGCGCGCGCCTTTGCGCTGGGCAAGGATCTCTGAAAGCGCAAGCCTCAATGCAAAGTTGACGCGGAAGGCTTCGCCACCAGAATACATTTCGTAATTACGGATACCTGCCGAGTCGCTGATCTGAATGTCCAGGGTTTCTTTCAGGTCTTCGCGTTTTTTATCTTTATACTCTGCCTGGGTCACAAAGCGAATGGACATTTGCCCGTCGGATAATCTATCGAGCAAGTCGTTTGCCTTTTCCTCGATCTGCGGTAATGCCTGTTCGATCAACAAGGCAGGGACGCCGTCCTTGCCAAAGGCGCGTTCGAGTGTTTTGTGACGGGCGATCTGCTTTTGAAATTCTTCGCGTTCCTTTTCGAAATCCTTTTTGCGTGTGCGTTGCGTAGAGAGAATATCCACGCGTTGTTGCGCGCCGCCGAGCTCACTGCGAACCTTGTTTTCGTCTTCGCGCAATCGGAAGAGTTCACGTTCAGCGTCTTCGAGATTCGGAGATTGAGCTTCAGCAGATTCAAGATTGCTTTTTGCAGTTTGATATTCTGCCTCAAGATTTATGATTTCAGATCTACGGTTTTCGATCTCGGCTTCCAGGTTGGCGATCTCATCTTCGATTTGTTTGCTGACTTCCTTTGCGGATTTCAAAGTGCCATATTCTTCATCCACGCTTCGCATTTCGTTTTCTTTTTTGCGGGCTTCATCATGCGCAGATGCATCGTAGCCAAGTTTAGCAAGTCCCTTGTCGAGTTTTGCCAGTTGCTTTTGTTCATCGTTTGCGTACCTGCCGCTCTCCAAATGTTTATCCACTTCCTTCAAGCGTTTTTTGCCCGTTGTCTCCCAATCTTTTGCGAGCCCTTGCAGCGTCTCAATGCGTTCGGTGAGTTGGGAAACTTCGCTTGCGAATTTTACGCGTTCATTTTCGGCGGAACTCAATTTCGCAATTTGCGATTCAAGATCCGTTATTTGTTTGGAGATGGACTTCGCCTCATCCGTGTTTGCTCGATATTGGTCGCCTTTTTCTTTTCCGTCTGCTTCCAATTGCTTAAGCGTGGACTTTCGGTGTTTCTCGCTCAACTCCTGTCCACACAATGGGCAGGTTGCGCCATCCGCAGACTTGAGCGCTTCGATCCGCTCTTTGAGTTGGTTCATCTCAACTTTCAGAGTCTCATTCTCGACCTTCATTACGGCGAGACGTTCACGCGCCTCGTTGCGTTGCGCTTCCAATTCCTGGCGTTCGGTTACTTTAGCTTCTGCATCTTTTAGAGATTTCCCTGATCGTTCAATATCTTTTTGCAACTCGCTGATCGCTTTCTGTTGATCGCCAACTGCTTCTTCGTCAATCATCAACGATCTTTTTTCCTCTTCAAGTTTGGCTTTTTCCGCTGCGATCTTTTCCAACAGGGGGGCGCGCTCTTTCTCGTGTTCACGGAATTGAGATGCGGTCTTCTCCCACTCTTCCAATTCCTTGCGAGTCATCTGCCATTCGTTGTAGTTAGATTCGATATCTTTAGCGCGATTGACGAGGTCGCTGTAAGATGCGTGGTCAGATTCTTTCGAGGTGAGGCGTGTTTCAAGTCCAGTGAGAGCCGTGCGTGAGCGTTCGAGTCCTGCCTGGAGCGTGGAGGTCAGTTTGCGTTGTTCGTCCAGTAAGGCAGTGTTCTTCTTAATATTCTCCAAAACGGATTCCTGCGCGGCGCGGGCAGATGTAAGCCCTTTGAGGTTGGTTTCAAGTTCAGCCAACCTTGCTTTGCGGGTTTCCTCTTCGCCAAGTTCTGTGTCGATCTCAGAGATGCGCCCGTCGATCTCGTCCACTTCGCGCTCGATGGTTTTTCGTTTTTCGGCGGTGCGGTTCTTGTATTCCTCCCAGGCTTCGAGACCAAGGATGTTGCTCAGCACTTCCTTGCGCTTGGTGGCGTTCTGTTGTGTGAACTGGTCGGCTTTGCCCTGCAAAAAGAAGGACGCATTGACAAAGGTCTCATAATCGAGCCGCAGAGTTTGTTCGATGCGCGCCTGCGTGTCGCGGGTTGTCTTTTCAGTGAGAGGTTTCCATTCGTCTCCGCTTTTGACTTGAAATTCGAGCACCGTGCTTTTAGTGCGCGGTAATGTCCGTTGCACGCGGTAGGTGTTGCCTTCATGTCGAAAGGTGAGCGCCACCTCCGCGGCTTTGACATCCGCGTTCAAGTTGATGATGTCACTGCTCTTGCCGCGTGCTTCACCGAACAGACTCCATGTGAAGGCATCGAGCAGGGATGATTTACCCGCGCCATTATGACCTGAGATACAGGCAAGGTCGAATGTGTCGAAATCGAGTTCAACTTGATCGCGATAGGAAAGAAAACCTGAAATACGAAGATATTTTGGGATCATGGGATGGTATGTTCAATGGATTATAATCTACCATCATGCTTGAAACTTCGAACCCACTTGCGCGCCGACGCCTTATCCTACTTTCCATAATCCTCGCAACGATTCCGTGTTATTGTCTTGGGGGGATTGCGGTGATGCTCGCACCTGACTCATCTGTTACGGTGACGCCGACTACAGTACCGTCCTTAACTGCAACAGAACCACTTCAAATACTGACATCAAGCCCTGAGATTAGTACCGGGACACCGACTGATACTCCCACAATCACCCCCTCGCCCACCCAAACGCTTACCCCGACATTGACCCCCTCTGCCACATCAACCTGGACAGCGACAATTACATTTACGGCGACCCCCACATTTACACCTTCCTATACACCAACTTCTAGCCCGTCGCCCACAAATACATTTTCACCAACCCCAAGTTTTACTCCGGTCACGCCTTCCAATACACCTACACCAACCATCACCTCATTCCCGACTACGCCATCCCCATAATATGACAGACATCCTTCCCTTCTTAAAATCCATGATCTCGGTGTCCGGCTTGTCGGGTCATGAAGCACCCATTGCCAAAATTGTCGAAGAAAAGTGGCGAACGCTTGTGGACGAAACAAGCATGAGCCGCGTCGGCTCCCTGCATGGACTCAAAAAAGGTTCCGGTAAATCGCCGCGTCCCTCCGTGATGATCGCCGCACACATGGACGCCATTGGCATGATGGTTTCGAAGATCGTGGATGGATTTTTGCATATCACGAACATTGGCGATATTGACGTGCGCGTATTACCCGGCACACAGGTGACTGTTCATACGAATAGCGGGGAGGAGTTGCCTGCCGTCATTGCCATGCCGCCTGCGAGATTCCTGCCTGAAAAAGAAGGCGGCGGTGTTGTGGCGATCAAGCATCTGTTGGTGGACACGGGCTTGACACAACGCGATGTGGAAAAGAAAGTAAAGGTTGGAGACCTGGTCTCGTTTGCGAACGAGCCGATGGAACTGGCTGGAGATGTGATATCCGGTCATACGTTGGATAACCGCGCATCTGTTGCGGCATTGACGGTTTGCCTGGAAGAGTTGCAGGGCAAGAGACATGTTTGGGATGTGTGGGCAGTGGGGACGGTCCAGGAAGAAACGAGTTATTTGGGCGGGTATACGTCCGCTTTCCAACTGCGCCCGGATATTGCCATTGCTGTTGACGGGACGTTCGCCAAAGGACCAGGCGCGAACGATTGGCAGACGCATTCGATGGGAAAGGGAGTCGGTTTGTGCATTGGTCCAAATATGCACCCGTTCCTGCATGAGAAGATCAAGGAAGTTGCCGACAAGTTCGAAATCCCCTGGTTTTTGGATGTCACCCCGAAACACTCCAACACGGATGCCTACCCGATGCAGACAACGATGGACGGGATACCGACTGCGCTTGTGGAATACCCGCTCCGTTATATGCACACAACAGTTGAGTCTGTTTCCATAAAGGATATTCAACGCTTGGGACGCTTGCTTGCCAAGTTCATTGCTTCTCTTGAAGCCGATTTTGTGAATACGATTGTTTGGGAATAATTTCATGCCGTTGTTTGGAAACACGCAACTCAAATTACTCGAAAAACTTTGCAACGTTATCGGCGTGTCGGGAGATGAAGGGGAAGTTCGCAAGATCGTTCTTGATGAGATTAAACCCTATGCGGACAAGG
>DATDAG010000197.1:0-5684 GCA_036525495.1 Anaerolineales bacterium | reverse complement strand
ACGATCGGGTATCCATGATGCGAAGCGCCGTGATTCGCATACAGCCATTCGCCAATTAATGGTGCGATAAAGAACATCAATCCGTAGAGGTAGAGTCGTGCGTAATCCAACCCGTATGCCGCAAAGCTAAATACAGCCAGCAGGAACAGGCTGAGCAAACCGGCAATTCCAAACCCAGGCAGCCGTCTGAAGTTCAATGCCACGATGATGCCCAAGATAAATATCACGATGTTGGCAATCAGCATGATCAAGCTGAACCTCTGCAATTTTTGCCGTCGTATATTGCCAAAACTGACCGTCCCGATTCGCGGCGCGACCACATATTTACGAATCAGCCTGATGAAAAGATAGACCACCCCAAAAACAGGCAGGAAGATGGCAGAACTCCAAAAATCGCCCAGAGATTTGCTCAACAGCGGGGCAATGGCAAACTCAAGTGCGAAGAAGCCGATGAAAACGTCCCACAGCCCATCAGCAAAGGTGGACTGAAAGGCTTTGCGCTCAGCAGATTTCAAACTGACAGGGGAATGCATGGTAACTCCTTTTGTTGTTTCAAAGTACTTTGTTTTTCAAAGTACATACATATAATACAACATTCTCCACAAGAAGTCAAGCATCCGCTGTATTAGTTCAGGGCAAAGGCGCGAAGCGGGCAGCAGCTGCAGTTTTGCGGGATAAAGGAGTGGTCCACTTTTTGGGGAGGGGGCGCTATAGAATGAAATATGCAAATGAGAAAACACTGGGCTGAGGAAGGTCAGTGTTTTTTTGTTGGACCTCACCTCCGTCCCCTGCCATTCCATCCGCACACCTATGGGTATGCTACAATGAATTCGTGATCGAACTGAAAGACCTTCAAAAGATCATTGACCGGAATACAGTGATCGATATCCCTTCACTGGAGGTAAAAGCCGGGGAGGTTGCCGCGCTGGTGGGTCCGGTGGATAGCGGCAAGGACATTGTCTTCCAACTGCTCACCGGGCGTGTTCAACCGTCAAGCGGCAGTGTGAGTGTGGCTGGGCTGGATCCGTACCAGGAACGGAATGCATTCAGCCGCCAGGTGGGTGTGCTTTTCCCCGAGGCGAATCTTTACAAGCGCATGTCGGTTATCGACAATCTGCAATTCTTCGGTCGTCTGCACCGCCTGCCCAAGACACGAGCTGTCGAGGTGCTTGAACAGGTTGGATTGGCAGACCAGACAAATGTGGGCGCGGAGGAACTCTCTCCCGGATTGTCCAGAAGACTGGCGTTGGGGCGGGCGCTCCTCACAAATCCAAGGGTCCTATTGCTGGCAGATCCATTTGCCGATTGTGAGCAGGCGTCGGTAGCTTTGATCCGTCAGGTGATCCGCAAGCTGGCAGAGGTTGGGGCAGCGGTGTTGATTTTTAATCAGGATTCTGCCAGCATGGAGAACCTGTGTGATGTCGTCCACCGCATGGAACAGGGTAGGATCATTGAGTCGTTTGATCCCAGGGATGCACAGCAACGCCAACGACCATTCATGGTTCCGGCACGGGGGAATGACAAGATCGTCCTGATCGACCCGGCTGACATCCTGTTTGCTTTTGCCCAGGATGACCGCGCTTATCTCCAAACCCTCGATGATCGTTTACCAACTCAATTCACTCTTACAGAATTGGAGAAGCGCTTATCGCGCAGCGGATTCTTCCGCACCCACCGCGCTTATCTGGTCAACCTGCAACAGGTCAAGGAAGTGATCCCTTATACGCGCGATAGCTTCAGCCTGCGCCTGAAAGACCCTGCCGGGACGGAGATTCCCTTGAGCAAGTCTGCCGAGCGGGAACTACGCATACTTTTGGGATATTAACCCTGCGTCAAAAACCCCATCTTGAGCCTGTATACTCGTCCCAAAATTGTACTTTTCACCCGAATTTGAGAGCCATTCACCGCTCTCCTGCGCCGTTCGCCGACTTTTTGTTGCATGGCGCATTTCTTTTTAATATACTGGTAACAGAAAGAGGCAACCGCAATGATCATGGTTGCACAAGGAGTTACCGTATGAATGCAATCGAAGTCCATGAACTGACCCGAGACTACAATGGACTGCGTGCTGTGGATGGGATTTCCTTTATCGTGAACCCGGGTGAGATCTTTGGTTTCCTGGGTCCCAATGGCGCGGGGAAAACCACCACCATCCGCATGTTGACCGGTCAGCTATTGCCCACCTCTGGTTCAGCCAAAGTGGCTGGTTACGATGTCGTCAGTGAACGTCGGCAACTAAAACCTCGCATCGGCGTGGTGTTCGACAGTCAGAATCTCTACGAGCGGATGTCCGCGCGTGACAACCTGATCTTCTATGCACGGCTTTATCGCATCAAGAAATCCCGTGTGGATGAAACGCTGGCACAAATTGGGCTGACGAAACGCGCGGGCGATAAAGTTCAGAGCTACTCGAACGGGATGAAGCAGCGTTTACTGATTGCCCGGGCGCTTCTGCACAAGCCCGATGTCCTGTTTCTGGATGAACCGACACGCGGACTCGATCCGCATATTGCCCGAGATATCCGGGGCATCATTGCTGAACTGGCGAGGGATGGCACGACCGTCTTCCTGACCACGCACTATATGGAGGAAGCCGACCAGCTGAGTCAGCGCGTCGCATTTCTGGACCAGGGACATATCGTTGCACTGGATACTCCATCACGTCTGAAAGAGGAGTATGGCAAGGATGAAAAAGCGACCCTGGAAGATATTTTTATCCAACTGACCGGGACTCATTTGAACCGGGGAAGCGAGGAACTATGAATACCCTAAACGACACTTTATATAACGCATGGGTCATCGCCACAAAAGACATTCTGGATGCTCTAAGGCATAAGAACAGTAGGACAAACATAATCATGCTGGTCGGGATGACGTTTTTTTTCTACTGGATTGGCACCTTGCGACCTTTCGATAAAGATGTCAGTGTGGTTGTCTATGATGAGGGAAAAACCAGCCTGACGATTGAATCTGCCACGCTTGCAGATGGTGCTGTATACTCTTTTCGTGAGGCATCCTCACTGTCAGAAATGGAGCGGAAGATGTCTCATCAGAATCTGGGGCTGGTGCTCCCGTCAGATTTCGATCAGGCATTGAACTCAACGGATACCCTCACATTGTCCGGTTACATCTTCTGGATTGACCGCATGAAGGTATCCGAGTTGGAGGCGAAGTATAGTCAGGCCTTTACAGAAATCCTCGGTCGGCCTGTGCAGATTGTTATTAACAAGAATGTCGTCATCCCGCAGGCAGACTGGGACGGTATGCAAAACACTGTCGCCGCTCAAATGGTATATTTCGTTTTCTTTTCCGCGTTGTTTTTGATCCCTCACCTGATGATGGAAGAAAAACAGACCAGGACACTGGATGCATTGTTGACCTCACCTGCCAGCACAGGGCAGGTTGTTTTGGGTAAAGCACTGGCAGGCTTTTTCTACGTCCTGATCATCGGTGGGCTGTACTTAGCTCTCAACTGGGCATATATTGTCCACTGGGGGCTGGCATTGGCGGCTTTTCTTGGATATGCCCTGCTGGCAATCGGATTGGGGTTGCTCCTTGGCAGTTTTCTCAAATCCGTGAAACAACTCGGATTATGGATTGCAATGATGATCTTAATCCTGGCAATTCCCCCGTTCTTTTACATGGAAGCGAACTTAAAAGCCGGCATCCGCACAGTTCTAACTTGGTTTCCAACATCCACGTTGGCAAGTCTCTTCCGCTTCTCTTGTTCGACGGGCGTCACGTCAGCGCAGGTGTTGTCCAATATGGCGATTGCGTTTGTAAGTATTGCCATTGTTTTCTGGCTGGTTATTTGGAGGATGCAGAGGTCTGATCGGGACATCTAATTATGAGTACAGAACGAAGTTGATCTGATAAAAAAGATTGGCTTTATTGCTTCATTTGGAGAAATTCTAAAATGTCTAACCATGATAAGGCAAGCCTCCGTGACAATTTGAACATCATCTGGACGATTGCTTCCAAGGATATCTATGACGCATTAAAGAACAGGGTGGTTATCACGATGATTATCATGCTGAGCATCATGTTGTTGGTGCCAAAGATGCTGCCCTTGATCTTCGAACAGCCACAGATAATAATGCCTGTATACGATCTGGACAATTCAAGCCTGGTATTCGAAAAGTTCGATGATGCTGGTATTAATGTACAAGAAGTACACTCCGATCAGGAATTGAGAACTGTCCTATGTGGTGGTATGTATCCTCAAATCGGTTTACAACTTTCGGTGGGCTTTGATCAACTTCTGACTGCCGGTACGCCAATTGATCTTCAGGGCTTTGTATGTTGGAGCAAACGTTATCAGGTCTCGGAGTTGCAGCCAAAACTCGAAGAGATACTCTCGAAATTATTGGGGCAATCTGTGAAGATCCGGCTGCAAGGAAATATCGTTTACCCGCCATCGGAAGGGGTGCTTTTCCTCAGCATGGCCACCATTAACTCGGTTTTGTTAATTCTAATGATGGGTGTTTTTCTGGTGCCCACTCTGCTCCATGAAGAGAAAGAGACTAAGACCATACAAGCATTACTGGTCTCTCCGGCAAGTATCGGTCAGGTGGTGATTGGTAAGGCGTTGGCTGGATCATTCTACATCCTGGTGACCGCGGTGGTGATATTTGCCATTTCCTGGGTGGAGGTCATTCACTGGGATATGGCGATATTGTTTGTTTTCAGTGGCGGGGTATTTTCGGTGGCGCTGGGACTGGTGCTGGGCAGTTTCTTCGAAAAGCAGCAGGATATGATCGGATGGATGTCCGCCCTTATTTTGCTGATGATTGGTTCGATCCTGGTGAAAATGCTTGATATAGAACTGCCGGCATTTCTACAAAGCCTTCTCCCCTGGACGCCATCAGTGGCTTTGGCTGAACTTTGCAGCGCGGCATATTCAGAAATTGTCTCTGTTGCGCGGATGTGGAACAACCTGGGAATTGTTATGATCATGTCGCTGCCCCTTTATGCACTGGTCATTTGGAAGGTGCGGCACTCTGATCGTTAGGCAACAACATCCTGGTGTAATTTCCATCCAGCAAAACTGCAAAAAACACAGTCAGCAGGGGAATATGCGGTTATGTTAGCAACCGAAATCGACCAGATATTTATCGTCTATCAAATTCGGGAAGGTATCGTGCAGATGGACACCGTGTTTTCACCATCATCGCGGGACGCAGTCATTCAGCGCGATGCTTCGGAATTGATCCTTGCACCGAATTAAGAAATTGGCAAGGCTATCTGACAGCAACTTCAGTTTTTGAGGGATAAGTGCGTGGTCCGCTTTTTGGGCGGGGGGACCCCGCCCCTACATATACAACGATTTATAATTCCATCATGGTCAAATATGATCCACAGAAACACCACAGGCGTTCGATCCGATTGAAGGGATATGATTACGCAAGCGCTGGCGCGTATTATGTGACGATTGTTGCGTGGCAGAGGGAATGTCTGTTTGGGGATGTTGTGAATGGGGATGTGAGATTAAGTCAGCGTGGGGAAATTGTTCGGAAATGGTGGGAGGAGATCCCAAGACATTTTCAAAATGTGGAAACAGGGGCATTTGTCATTATGCCGAATCATGTTCATGGAATTATTTATATTATTGAACGTAGGGGCACGGTCCCCGTGCCCGAGGATTTGGGTAATCATAAATTGGGCGGGGAGACCCCGCCCCTACG
>DATDAG010000196.1:0-2093 GCA_036525495.1 Anaerolineales bacterium | reverse complement strand
CCCGTTGAGGTGACAACTGATGTTAATGCAAAACTTGACGACATACTTGCCGACCGGCTTGGTGTAGTACATCGTATAAAAAGTACAGACCGATTCGACGTAGGCCGGAGAGACATCCAGACGCTTACCAATTTCGACCATCGCTTCCGGAGTGACGTAACCTTCCTGCGCCTGCGCCAACGTCAACAGAGGCAGTAGCGCGGAGACCTTGCGGTCCTCGGGATACTTGGCCATGATTTTTTTGATCCGGGTTTCGGAAGTTTCAGTAAAAGCAAACATCAGCGATCCACCTCCCCCATTACAATATCAATACTTCCGATGATGGCAACGACATCGGCAATAAACGCGCCTTCCATCATTTTGCACATCCCAGGAATGCCCATAAAAGACGGTGCACGCAGTTTCATCCGGTAGGGAGTGTTGGACCCGTCGGACACGATATAGAACCCGACCTCCCCGCGCGCGCCTTCCGTCGGCACATAGGCCGAACCCTTGGGCACCTTGACGCCATCGGACACCAACTTGAAGTGATGAATCAGCGATTCCATACTTGTGTGAAGCGTGTCGCGCGGCGGTAAAGAAACTTTATTATCTTCAATTTTATACGGACCATCCGGCAGGTTGTCGAGCGCCTGTTTGATGATCTCGCGGCTTTGCCGCATCTCTTCCATTCGCACCAGATAACGGTCATAGACATCGCCGTGGTCCTGAGTGGGAACGTCAAATTTGAATTCGTCGTAACGTGAGTAGGGCCGTTTTTTGCGCCAGTCCCAATCAATTCCGGAGGCGCGTAGCACGGGACCACTCATGCTCCAGTTCAGCGCATCCTCTTTGGTCATCGTACCGATGCCGCGGGTACGGTCGAGCCAAATCGGGTTGTTGGTGAGCAGGCTTTCGTATTCATCAATTTTAGCGGGAACATGATCGACAAATTTTCGGACCCCGTCGAGCCATTGCGGCGTCGCATCCTTCGCCACTCCACCGACACGGATGTAACTGGTCATCATCCGCACACCGGAGATCATTTCGTTGAGGTCGAGAATCATCTCGCGTTCGCGCCAGGCGTAGAGAAACACCGTCATCGCTCCGATATCCAGCGCGTGTGTCCCCAGCCATACCAGATGACTGCCAATGCGTCCCAGCTCGCACATGATGACGCGCAGGTAATCGGCGCGTGCAGTCAACTCCTTGAGGCCCAGCAGTCTCTCGACGGTCAAACAGAACGCAAGGTTGTTTTGTGGTGGGCTCAGATAATCGAGCCGGTCGGTCATGGGAATGCAGTGTACGTATCGCTTATTCTCGGCGGTCTTTTCGATACCGGTGTGAAGAAACCCGATGTCCGGCTCGGCACTTCGCACAATTTCGCCATCCATCTCCAGAACAACGCGGAATACACCGTGGGTGCTGGGATGCTGTGGACCCATATTGAGGGTCATCGTGTCTTTATCGCGCTCGAGTAAGCCCTGTTCGGTTACGCCCATGGATCGACTTTCACATCTTCTTGAGTTTTAATAAGTTCGCTTTTGTGGTCCGGGTTGTGAGAAAAGGCAATTTCTTCCACAGTCAACGGATAATCCTTGAGTAGAGGATTCCCTTCCCAACCTTCCGGCATGATCAACCGCTTCATGTTGGGATGGCCCGTAACGTTGAACCCGAACATGTCGAACAACTCGCGTTCGGGAAAATCGGCCCCCCGCCACAAATGATAGACCGAAGGAATGGTCGGTTCGTCCTCCGGTAAACCCACATGCACACGGATATGACGATCCTTCGTTAAAGAAAACAATTCATACACGACATCGAAACGAGGCTCGCGATCCTGCTCCAGATAATCGACGCCGGTGATCTGCGACAGATAATCGAAATCTTTGTTCTGCTTCAGATCCTCCATCACAGCCAAGAGCTGTTCCACAGCCACACGAATAACACATTCTCCGTGAGGTGATACCTCCGCATGAGTGATCGCGTCACCAAAGGTCGCTTCGAGTTGTTCTTTAATTTCTTCGTTGGTCATGCCACCCTTTGCCTGGCTTTTTCGCTACCGGCTTCTTTAAGAATTTTTTCCTGAAGTTTGATGACTCCATACAAGAGCG
>DATDAG010000195.1:0-8781 GCA_036525495.1 Anaerolineales bacterium | reverse complement strand
TATCTTCAGCTTGGTGACCATCCTGGCCAGGACACTTTATCCAACTGAATTGCCTGTTCGCCAAGCCAGTTGGTACATCAAAGCAGACGCCACCTTTTGTGATGCTTTGGCGGCTGTCCGCAGACACTTATGGAGCCGCTTGAATTATGAAAGGTCGCCCCAATTCCCCGACCTGTTCCTAATTCCACAGGCCGCCCTCTTTTCCCTTATGGATTCAGCCTGTTATTCAACCTGAAATGGGCAAAGTCGAGATATCATCCCCTTGTGGGATAACACCCCAAAATGGGGGTTTATACAGCGCGTAGGCTGTATAAGAACCTTCTATCCATCACTTTTCACATTATACACCCCTCAATATTTCGTATTCCTCAGGAAGTGACCCGCTACGAACGAAGAATCCTCCGAAACCAATCCGCTTGATTTTGGGCACAAATGCTCTTGCGCCCTGTTCATTTCGACGCTATCATCAAAAGACAACCCTTATGGAAACCGCATCCCACCCGCCTGAAAGGAAGAAAAGACGCAGGAGTTCGGTCCGCGTCATGCAATCCACGATCGGTGTTGCCGTCCTGCTGGCGACTCTGTTCACTGCATTGCCTTCGCGCGGCTTGGTATCCGGCGATTTTTATAACCGATTAAGCATCATCCTCACCCCGCGTTCCGTTGATGGCGCGCCGCTCGCCTCACAGCCGCTTTTCCGGGTTGGCATAGTGGCAGGTCATGCGGGCAACGACCCCGGCGCGGTCTGCGAAGATGCGAATGGTAACGCCACGCTCACAGAGGCGGAGGTCAACCTCGAGATCGCGGCAATCGTCCAACAGCAATTGATCGAAAGGGGCTTTCAGGTTGACCTGTTACGAGAGTTCGATTCCCGCCTGAACGGGTATCGCGCGCTCGCCATCGTCTCCATCCATAACGACTCCTGCGAATACATCAACGACCAGGCGACCGGTTTCAAGGTTGCCGCGGCGCTCAGTTCCACCGACCCCAACCGCGCCAACCGACTCACTGCCTGTCTTGTGGATCGTTACAACCGTGCCACATCCCTCACCTTTCACGCGGGCAGTATCACAGGCGATATGCGCGAATACCATGCCTTCCGCGAAATTGACCCGAGCACCGTTGCCGCCATCATCGAAACCGGGTTCCTCAACCTCGACCGCGAGATTCTCACGAAGCAGACCGAACGCGTCGCGGCGGGCGTTGTGGACGGCATCCTGTGTTTCGCGAACAACGAAAATATCGAACCGACACCTGTTCCCGGGCTTACCCCATGAAAACTTTTTTCGTAAACGGACGCATTCGCATCTTTCCCCTCCTGTTCCTGCTCCTGGTATTCGGGTGCATTCTCCTCACCGCATTTTGGTTTATGGTCCCGATGGTGAACTCTTACTTTGTCCCGCCGCCCCCTCCCACACAGGAATATATGTGGTCGTATGTGGAGATCCCCAAACCGTCGAACAAGGCTGTCCCACTTGTCCTTCCAATTGGAACGACGGTGGAAGTCCCGACGTCTATTGTTGAGAGCACACAAACGCCCATCCCTGTGGATACCCTCACGCCGTTGCCGACTGTCACGGAAACGCCCGCCCAGTTGTCGATGGAAATCATTGCGGATACGCCCACAGCGGTCTATGTCGCACCGACAAAGCCTGTATATGCCCAATCATCCTATACCTACGGCGGCTCGAAATACATCCTCGTGGACATTTCAGAACAGCACATGTACGTCTACGAAGGGGATGTGCTGGTCTATAGTTTTGTTGCATCCACGGGTCTGAACAATGCAACAGCCGTGGGCACTTTTGCCGTGCAGAGCAAGATCCCCAATGCCTATGGCGCCACATGGAATATCTGGATGCCCAACTGGCTCGGCATCTACTGGGCAGGCGGCTTGGAGAATGGCATCCATGCCCTCCCCATCCTCCCCAGCGGTGCCACCCTGTGGGAAGGCTACCTCGGCAGGCCCATCTCGTACGGATGTGTTGTTTTGGGCGCATATGAATCAAGTTTGTTGTATCATTGGGCTGAGATCGGCACTCCCGTAGAAATCCGATGGTAAAGCACGTCTATTACAGGTAACCTCATGAAAAAACAACCAAAAAAGAACAATACCCGGCTTTTCCTGTTCCTTGGCGCAATGAGTGTTTTGGGTTGTGCCGTACTCGGCATTGCGGCATGGACGGCGGTCAACCATCCAGCCTTTGCCTCCATTGTAAACAATTCGCCAGTTCCCACGCAGGAGAGCCTTTGGGCACAGGTGGAGATCGCCAAACCACCCCTCACCCCCATTGATGTAAGCGCGTTCGCACCGCAAGCCGCGGATACGCCTGTCCCGACCACTGTCTCTTCACCCATTCCGGCGGTTGAATCCACGCCTGTGCCAACGAACGAGCCGACATCGGTCCCCACCGAAGCGCCAACCTTTACCCCTGAAGCCACAGAGACTCCGGCTCAACTGTCCATGGAGATCGTGCCGAACACGCCTACCAGCGTCTACGTCCCGCCGACAAATTCCGCCGGGAAACCGGTCTATGCCTCCAGTGGCAACGGGGCACGCTGGATAGATGTTGACCTGACCAATCAGCGCGTCTATGCTTACGAAGGCGATACCATCGTCAATTCGTTCATTGTGTCCACAGGCACATGGCAAACGCCAACTGTCACCGGACAGTTCAAAATCTATGTGAAGTTTCGTTCCGCCAAAATGTCCGGTCCCGGATACTATCTCCCCAATGTTCCCTATATAATGTACTTCTATGGGGATTATGGTCTGCACGGCACATACTGGCACAATAACTTTGGCACACCGATGAGTCGTGGCTGCGTCAACCTGACCATTGACGATGCCGGCTGGCTGTACAACTGGGCTTCGGTCGGTACCGTGGTGAATGTGCATTATTAGCATTCCTCACCCTAACCCTCTCCCTTCCCCCGAGAGGGGAAGGGCTGGGGATGAGGGCGAATCACACAATGAGCAAGATAAACATTACCCGGCGCGATTTTCTCAAATTAAGCGGTTATGGCTTGATGGGGATGTTCCTGCCAAATCTTTCTCTACATCCGTCAACCGATATTTTCGACACTCTGCAGGGACGCGTCATCGACCGCACCACCTGGTCGTACGAAGAGCCGGACCGCAAATCGAAACGTAAAAAACTCTACTGGCACGACCTCACTCCCCGCATCACGAACACCACGATCAGCGATGATGAAACCGCCTACAACCGTGTCTGGTATGAGGTCGAGGATGGAGGATATGTCTATTCGGGGGGCATCCAGCCCGTCCATACGGTCCTGAACGAACCGCAGTTGGTGTCCTTGAACGGCGCGCTGGGCGAGGTCAGTGTCCCTTATACCGATGCCCACAACGAAGCCGATCCAGAATCGGAAGTGATCTACCGCTTGTATTACGAGACCGTCCACTGGATCACAGCCAGCGCCGTCCTGCCGGATGGGAACATCTGGTATGCTTTGCTGGACGACAAATTTGAACAGCAGTATTTCGTCCGTGGAGAACACATCCGCCTCATTCCCGACGATGAGCTTGATCCTCTTTCAACGGACATCGCCAACACCGAAAAGCGGATCGAAGTGCGCCTCGACGACCAGATCGTGCTTGCCTATGAAAAGGACAGGCTGGTCTTCGCCACCCGCACCTCCACAGGCGGACGATTGCGAAGCGGGACCTATACGACCCCGGTGGGCGATTACATTACCTACCATAAACGTCCCACGCGGCACATGGCGGCAGGCGACCTCGCCTCGAGCGGATTCGACCTGCCCGGCGTTCCCTGGGTGACCTACATCAAGGAGAACGGCATCTCGTTCCACGGGACGTACTGGCACAATGATTACGGTCGCCCGCGCAGTCACGGTTGCATCAACCTGACGCCGCAAGCCGCCAAATGGCTCTACCGCTGGTCAACCCCCAGCGTCCCACCGGATAAACCTCTTGTCTATGGATTTGTTGGAACAAGAGTGGATATAAAGGAATAGATTTTAGACTTATGCTCAACCCGCAACTTACCCGCCGTGAATTTTTGAAACTGGCTACCACCGGTTCGCTTGCCTTTGCACTGAGCGACCTGAAACTCGACCGCGCCCTTGCCTCCTCCCCGGTCAAGCAGGGATTGATGACCTTCAGCGGCACGCCCATGTACGACGCGCCCACCTTCCTTGCCAATCAGATATTCAACTTTGGCAAAGACCAGGTGGTGGATGTGACCGGCGTGGAGGAGAACGGCGAAAAGGGCAATCCGTTCAACACGGTTTGGTACAAGATCAACGACGAAGGTTATTCCTACTCCGGCTGGGTGCTTCCCGTGGAAACGAGGTACCAGAAGCCGCTGTTTGATGTCCCTCTGGCGGGACGGGTGGGCGAGATCACGGTACCATTCAGCGTCACGAAAAAAGCTCCTTATGTCTATGCGGAACTCGGTTATCGTGTTTATTATGGAAGCGCTCATTGGGTGAAGCGGGTGGTCGTCACGCGCGAAGAGAAAAGCATCTGGTATGAAATCTACGACAGCGAATTGGAAAAATATCTATATGTCTCATCGCATGATATGCGGCTCGTCCCTTATGATGAGTTGACCCTGTTGTCACCTGAAGTGCCGCAGGAGGAGAAACTCATCGTTGTGGAAAGCGAGACCCAATTGGTCACCGCGTTCGAAGGAGATAAACTCGTTTTCTCACAGCGTTGCTCGAGCGGCGCGTTTGGGACCGAGACCCCGAAGGGTGAATTCCGTACATATCATAAAGGTCCTGCCGTCCACATGACCAACCAGGGTGACGCGCTCGAGAACATATATAATCTTCCCGGCGTGCCGTGGTGCTCGTTCTTTACGGGCGCAGGTCATGCGTTTCATGGTACATATTGGCATAACGATTACGGACGTCCGCGCAGTCATGGATGCGTGAACCTGCCGTCAGATGCGGCGAAATTCGTTTATCGCTGGAGCATGCCCAACGTCCCGGTGGATGCGGATTACATCCACAGACCGGGCGAAGGCACGCGAGTTCAGGTCATCTAAAGGAGAAGACATGAATCCCATTTTTCAGTTTCCGAGTTATCTGCTCAAACGTCAGGTGTTCGCGCTGGCAGGCACATTCCGTTTTTATGACCCGAGCGGGAACCAGGTGATGTTCAGCCAGCAAAAAATGTTCAAACTGCGCGAGGATATCCGTGTCTATGCAGACGAAAACAAAACACAGGAAGTATTGAACATCAAGGCGCGGCAGATCATTGATTTTTCCGCGGCGTACGATGTGGTGGACAGCGCAATGAACCAGAAGGTTGGAACACTGCGCCGCAAGGGCTGGAGTTCGATCCTGCGCGACGAGTGGCAGGTGCTGGATGCGAACGACAACCAGATCGGTGTCTTGTTCGAAGACAGCATGGGGATGGCGCTGTTGCGCCGCTTCCTTCTCGGCTCGTGGCTGCCTCAAAACTATGACCTGACCCTTGGCGAGACGCGTGTTGCCGACCTGAAACAAAACTTCAACCTGTTCCGCTACGAATTGAACCTCGATTTCAGCATGGATATTTCACACATGCTTGACCGCCGCCTCGGCATTGCCGCTGGAATTTTGCTCGCGGCAGTGGAGGGAAGGCAGAGCAATTAATGCCTCGCCAGCCTCTTTTTGCCGGTCTCGTCCTTGATGAATTTGGGAATGCCGCCGAATCTGCGCTCGTAGGCGACGAGCCTTGTTACGTGGTGGACGACGCGGGCTTTCGGCGTCACATCCCTGCCGAGCAGGTGGATAAACAGGTGTTGGGTCAGATCGCTGACTTGATGAAAGGCAGTGAAGACCTGATCTCCAAGGAAACCGCCAGGATGCTCGGGCAGGAGGATGTCTTTACCAAAGCCGCCATCGAACAGCAACTGAAGAACATAGATAAGCAGTTCGATCAATTAATGCAGGCGGGCATCCCTGAAGATATGAGAGCGTACCTGGGGATGATGGGGTTCAAGGTGGTCATTAACCTGCACGGAGAGGTTCTGAGCGTTGACCAGCCAGGGACTACATCTGGCGATGATGAATAAAGATTGAGAGCGGACAATCGTCCGCTCTTTTCTATATATCCAAGGTGACAGTCATTTATCAGGTAACTGTCACCTAACTTGTTGGAATATTCATGCAAAAACAAAACAGCCTGCGAAGTTTGCCGCGCAATGTGTGGGTGATGACACTCACGTCCTTTCTGACAGATATCTCTTCGGAGATGCTCGTCAACCTCATCCCGTTCTTCCTTGCGAATGTGCTTGGGGTTCGCACCGCGGTGATCGGTTTCATTGATGGCATTGCCGAGACGACTGCAAGCCTGGTGAAGATATTGTCCGGCAATCTTTCGGATAGGCTCGGTAAACGCAAGTGGTTGACAGTTGCCGGGTATTCGCTATCCACTATCGCAAAGCCTTTCCTGTACTTTGCAAGTTCATGGGGCTGGGTGTTGGGCGTTCGTTTTGCAGACCGGGTGGGGAAGGGAATCCGCACGGCGCCGCGCGACGCGCTGATCGCGGATTCGATCAGCAAGGAACAACGCGGGCTTGCCTTTGGGCTTCATCGCGCGGGGGATACTGCCGGAGCGTTCATCGGTCTTGGGATTGCCGCCGCCATCATTTGGCTGACCCAATCTCAGACAGTTCTCCTCTCCATTGACACGTTCAAGTTGATCGTGCTGGTGAGTATGCTCCCTGCGGTGCTGGCGGTGTTGGTCCTGGCATTGGGAACGGTGGATCGGACGGGAGCAGGCAAGGGGTCGAGTGAGACGCGTTTGAGTCTCAAGGGCATGGATAAACGGTTTAAATCCTTCCTGTTGGTTGTTGTCCTGTTCACACTTGGTAATTCGTCCGATGCGTTCATCCTGTTGCGCGGGCAGGAGCGCGGACTGAGCGTCTTGCAGGTGATGGGCATGGCTTTGACGTTCAATCTTGTGTATACGGTTTTTGCGGGTCTGCTGGGCGCGTGGTCGGATAAAGTGGGGCGGCGCAAGTTGATCCTTGGCGGCTGGTTTGCATATGGACTGGTTTATCTTGGTTTTGCGTTTGCGCGTGAAGGCTGGCAGGTTTGGATGCTTTTCGCGTTGTACGGCTTTTATTACGCGGCAACGGAGGGCGTCGCGAAGGCATTGGTCGCCGATCTTGTGCCTGAAGCATCGCGCGGAACCGCTTATGGGTTGTTCAATGCCGCGATTGGCATCACTGCTTTGCCTGCCTCGATGATCGCGGGTTTGTTGTGGCAGGGAGTCGGCGGGTGGGGTGGGTTTGGTCCTGCGGCGCCGTTTTTGTTCGGGGCTTGTATGGCGTTATTGGCAGGGTTGGCGTTTTGGAGGCTGATCGATTAATCTTTCTTTATGTTTCGAGACCGTTGCGTGTTATCCGACCCCCGCGCGAAGAAGCGTTCTTTCAAGTCAAGAAGCGGTTTTTCCATAAATCGATAACTGATGGATGCGATCAGCAGTGTGCCAAAAAACGCAAGGATCGTGGCAACTGGTTGCACAGTGCTTTTCTCTAACCCAAGTTCCCGGATATCGAAGGCAAACCAGGTGATGGGCATGTGATAAACATATAACCCATAGGATATTTTTCCCATGTAACGTAAGGGAGACCATTCAAGGAAGCGGTTGAACAAGCCCTGTCTTGCCACAGCCTGGATGGTCACGGCAAAGAAATAGCTCAGCAGGGAGTAACCCCAAATGAACTGGTACCCCTCAAGCATAAGCGTGGGATACCCAAATGACGAGAATGTCCCAAACTGACCAGTGGCAAGATACTGTGTGGTGAAACCGACCAGGGGTACCAGCCCAAGCAGGAACCAGAATTGTTCCCTTGCTTTTGGGATCGTATATCGGCTGATGAATGCGCCGATGGCGAATGCATCAATGTGCGTGAAGGGAAGCGGGTATAGCGCCTCTGAGACGGAAGGATGGAAGATGGGGAATTCACCAGAGGCATGGATGAAATAGAACGCAATCCTGAAAACAGGTCCCAGCCCGATGAGTGCGAGGAACAAACCTTTTTGAAAGTTTTGAGGGGTGAGAAGGATCACCAGGGGCCAGAAGATATAGAACTGCTCCTCGATGGATAATGACCATAGATGTTCCAATATGAAGGAGGGGTCGTCGATAATAGTTGCGATGGTGAAATTGTATATGTAGAAAACCGCATATCGGACCTGGTTTCCGAACATTTCCATGTAACTTGTTCGATAGGAGATGGAGATCAGCCAGGCGGTGACGATTCCCGTCGCGATCAGATAGAAATAATAGAGCGGGAAGATGCGCAGGAAACGCCTGCCGTAGAATTTGATGAAATATTCCTTTGTTGACAGGGATTTCTTCATCTCCAGCAGAATGCCCGTGATCAGGAAGCCGGATAATACGAAAAAGAGTTGCACTCCCACCCAGCCCACGTCCAGGTAACGTGCATGAAAGAAAAATACGAACAGGTAGGCAATGGCTCGCAAGCCATCTAGACCGGGGATCATGGGTTTATTGAAATGCAATTCATGGGCGGTGTCAAGTTGGAGAAAGCCATACGACGCTCCTTGGGGCGTCGCTTTGTGATTTTGAGCCGCTTCAGCACATCAATCCAAAGAGCGGAACCATCCCAAAGATGCACACATCCCTTTCAAACAGAATAAATGTTCTAGTTGACTTTCGTACTTGTTTAGCGTTCAGAGAATTTGTCCTATCTGTGGTGGTCGCATTCGGTTTTACCGTCGTGACGCCTACAGGTACGGCTAGCACAGATGGTGCTAGGTGGCTTTCTAGCG
>DATDAG010000194.1:0-2620 GCA_036525495.1 Anaerolineales bacterium | reverse complement strand
AGCCCCACAGACGTATCGCGATATTCGGGGTAGATATCTTGTTTTTTTGTGACGGGGGTTAGTTTAAACACGGGATTTTATCTCCTGAAATCATTATAAACAAAAAAGAGACCAGACTCGATTATTGAACCGATCTCTTTTGTCTTTCATTAAGACTGCGCCTTCCTTCGTAAGCCACTGTGAACTAATTAATGCTTTCCAAATCCTTTGCAAGCGCCTCTTTTTCCTCTTTATCCTGGATCTGTTCCAGCATTTCACGCGCCTTTTCGAGATATGCAAGCATGATGAAACGCTTGCCTGCGGTCATTTCTGCTCGGGCAAGCGTCTCGTAAGCATAGCCTTTGTAGAAAGGGGACAATTCCTTCGCTTGTTGAAGGGATAATAACCCATACCTGCGCGCGTTGTGAGGCTGGTTGATCAGGTTGTAGACACGTGAAACCTGCCAATACCCAACCGACAAATTTTGGCGTGAGACATCCTCCCGCTGCGTCCAATGCCAAAGGGATGCGATGGCAGTGTGCAACATTTCCATGTTCTCCTCGGTGGAACGGTTGCCGTCCTTGTCCATGTTGTCCCAGGTTTTGTTGAAGCAATCAACTGAAAAAAATTTGTGTGCCTGCTGGATGTCAAAATTCGGTGTATCCGCCATGATTGTCCTTATACGATTAATGGTAAAAAAATTAGTATGATGGGGTGGGGCATCCCGCCCGAACCGCCTTGCGACGATTATTTTACGAGTCTTACGAGTTGGGGTCTTGAATTGGGAACACGCTTGACTTTGCCGCGCGCCTCGAGGTCCAGTTTGACGGTGGTCACATACCACGTGACCGACCCTTCGAATGTGCCGCGTACTTCCTTCTCCACCGCGCGGGTAAGTTTCATAAAAGGCATCTCCTCGTTTTGTTTCAGAGTGGAAAAAATCGCCTTGCGAATAATTTCGTATTTTTCCCTGCTAATGTTCACCCCCTGCTTCTTCTCAGGATGAAGCGTTCGAATCGTGTCTTTCATGAGATGTACCTCCATTGGCTGGAGTATTTTACACCCAACCGCGCACTTCTGTTGGCTTGATTCGGATGGCGGTCGAATATTCGCGGTCAAATTCATCAGGGGTTGAATTCAAGCCTTCAACCCCCGCTTTGTATTTCCTGAAATATGCAGGGATTTTGTTCGCGGGCGGAACGCCTGTATCGAAGGATGCCTCCCCTACAAAGACGATCACATGTTTTTCCCCCGCTTCATCTTCTGTATTAAAGTGCAGGGATACTTTTGGATTGTTATGGATGTGCTTGACCTTGTATGCATTTGGTTGACTGAAGATCAAAAAAGACTCATCCTCCCAAATAAACCATACGGGTCTTGGCTGAGGCGTGCCTTTTGAATCCACCGTTGTTAACCAGATGAAGTATTCGTTCTTGATGTGTCTCTTCACCACACGCCCGAATTTTGAGTCTAGGTCAAGCATCTTCGTTTCTCCTATTTCAATCTTTCAGCCACCAATTCCGCAACATCTTTCACTTGCATCGAGTCGCCATCTGCTTTGGACGCATCATTCATCATCGTCAGACAGAATGGACATCCCACCGCGACAGTGTTCGCACCAGTGGATTTCGCCTCTGCGAACCTCGCTTCGTTGACCCGATCCGAGCCTGCTTCCTCTTCCTTCCACATTTGTGCGCCGCCCGCGCCGCAACAGAAGGATTTGGCTCCATTACGCGGCATTTCAATCGTTGTCATACCTGTTGATTTCAGTGTATCACGCGGCGAATCAAATTCATTGTTGTGCCTGCCCAAATAACACGGGTCATGGAAAGTCACTTTCATGTTGTCCCCTTCCAAATTCATTGAGATCTTTCCTGCGCCGACCAGTTCATTGATCAGTTGTGTATGATGGATGACCGTGTAGTTTCCGCCAAAGGCTGGGTACTCGTTCTTGATCGTATGCAAACAGTGCGGACAGGTCGCTACGATCCGTTTTGGAGCAACCTCGTTGAGAATTTCCACGTTCTGTGAAGCCAGCCCGAAGAAAATATCTTCACGTCCCGCGCGGCGGGCAGAATCACCTGTGCAGGCTTCGTTTCGTCCCAACACCGCATAATTGACTCCCGCGGTATTCAGAATCTTTGCGAACGCTTGCGCGGTTTTTTGTGCACGGACATCTGTTGCAGGGGCACACCCGACCCACCATAATATTTCAGGCTCACCGTTCTGTTCGATAGTTGGCACGCTCATTCCATCCGCCCATTTCATGCGGTCTGCTTGCGAAATGTTCCATGGATTCATGTTGCGTTCCATGCCCTTGAATGCGGTCTCCAACTGTTTCGGGAAACTGCTTTCCATTAAGGTCAAATTGCGGCGGATGTCGAGAATGTCGCGCATTGGTTCGTTGCCAACGGGGCAGATGTCCACGCATGCGCCGCAGGATGTACACGCCCACACCGCCTCTTCCGAGATCATATCCAACATCGGCACGTCCGTCGCTCCGCCCTGATTTAAATGATAGCGTTTGTTGATCTCCAACGCGGCAGGCGAGAGCAATTTTCCCGTGTTGTACGCGGGACAAACCTCCTGACACCGCATACACATGATGCACGCGTAACTATCCATGATCTGTTCCCAGCCC
>DATDAG010000193.1:0-6421 GCA_036525495.1 Anaerolineales bacterium | reverse complement strand
CAACCGAGAAAAACGAAAGTAATTGTATAATCTCTGGCGATGGGTTTGACATGGCTCCTCCTGGGTATGTAGTTGGGCAAACTCTACATTACCACAGGTAGCCCGTGTCATCCCATCTTCCTAAAAACGGCCAAAGTCCAGTGTTTTAGACACTCTCAGTTTTACTTTGCCGCGTATTTTGGCCCATTAGTGTGTTACACTGTTACAGGCATTTCATAAACAATGTGTTTATCAAACGGGGGTCATGGAGGGTGTTCCATAGGGAACGCCATTAATACCCAGCCCATTTGCACGATATTGCTCGAATAAGTAGTAAAGGAAAATAGTATGAATAAGAGAGAGACTGTTCAAGCCCTCATGGATTCCATCCAGAAGGGTGATTTTGAGAATGTAAAATCCATGCTCGCCGATGATTTTCAATTCAGCGGACCCGTCCCCGAACCGATCAACAAGGAAGCCTGGCTTGATATGAGTATAAGTTTGAAGACTGCCTTCCCGGATCTTGACTATCACTTCAAGGTCATCGGTGCGGAAGGCAACGTTGTCAGATCCACCTCGCAGTTAAGCGGCACCCACAACGGTGCATTTAACCTGACAAATATGAATATGGGCGTGATCCCCGCCACGAACAAGGCTTTTTCCGCCAAATTGGAAAAAACAAAAGTGACAGTCGAGGATGACAAAATCACCTCATGGATGGTTGAGCAAACCGCTGGCGCAGGTTTAATGGCGATCCTCAAACAGCTCGAAGTGGAAGTGCCAACGGTATAGGTTCCCGAAGCCATCAGATTACTGAACAGCATGTTGCAATTGCAATGGAATAACCGGAATACTGCGGTATTTTCGCCGCTGACCCTGTTATAGGGTTGGCGGCGCTTATTTATGCCAGTATCAAAAAACTGGAGAAAGTGAAAGCAAATATGGAAGCCAAGTTGTATGTAGGGAATCTATCCAAATCAACCACGCAGGATGATCTGAATACATTGTTCACACAATCCGGAAAAGTCACCACGGTGGAGATTATCAAAGACCGGAAGAGCGGTGAGTCGAAAGGATTTGCGTTCATCACTATGAGCGCGCAAAGCGAAGCCGATAAGGCTGTCAGCATGTTCAACGCCTATTCATTAAGCGACCATGCGCTGAAGGTCAGTCTGGCAAAACCAAGAGAACAACGCGGTTTAACAAGCCCAACCCTGGGGCCGTAAAAGAAAGAACTGAATGATCAAATTAAATATGAGCACACTCATTTGTCTGCCTGTCGGTCAGGTTTTTGACTTTGTAAGTAATCCTGAAAACGATTTTCAATGGCAGTATGGAACGTTGGAAACCGCCAAACTTTCTGAAGGTATCAGTGTTATAGGAACTTTTTTTCGAAGTATCGGCCATCTAATTGGACGCAGAAACTTAAGCACCTTCGAAGTGACCGGTTACGAACGAAACAAAAAATATAAATTCAAGTCCCTCTCTGGTCCGTTACATGTACAGACCACCTACCTCTTCGAGAAGGCTGATGGCAATACAAGGATCAATATCTCGATCAAAGCCAATGATGTTAATTCCTTTCAGGTAAATGAGGGAATTATGGAGAGAAGGATGAAAAAACAACTGAAGGAAAATCTGGCAATGCTCAAAGATATTCTCGAGGCCAGGATTATATTACCGGCTCCCAAGCCAATCCCACTTATCATCTAGAGGCATACATTAACACTTTATAAGGATCATACAAACAACAGGGGTGTTTGGAAGGAGAAAATATATGGATAAAACCACTCAATCGATCATCAAGCGCATCGCTTTTATCGGCAATTACCTGCCGCGTCAGTGCGGTATTGCTACATTCACTACGGACCTGTGCGAGTCCATCGCCGATGAATTCAAAGGCACTGCATGCATTGTCCTGCCGGTAAATGATACCGAAGCAGGCTACGAATATCCGTCACGTGTTCGTTTTGAGTTGACCGAGAAGGATATCGAATCCTATCGTCGCGCAGCTGATTTCTTGAATATCAACAACGTGGACATGGTTTCGTTGCAACATGAATACGGTATCTTTGGAGGACGCGCCGGTGACCACATTCTGGCGCTCTTGCGCGGATTGCGCATGCCCATTGTTACAACCTTCCACACAGTCTTGCGGGATCCCAACCCCGATCAGCGCCGCGTGCTGGAAGAGATCGCTTCTCTTTCGGATCGTGTAGTTGTCATGAGTAACCGAGGCGCGGAATTCCTGCGTGATGTATACCATGTGCCCGCTGAAAAAATTGACCTGATCCCGCACGGCATTCCAGATGTCCCATTTGCTGACCCGAGCTTTCATAAGGATCTGTTCGGGGTGGAGGGTAAAAGTGTTTTGTTGAGTTTTGGTTTGCTCTCAGCGAACAAAGGCATCGAGAATGTTATCAAGGCTCTACCGGCCATTCTGGCAAAAAACCCGAACGTGGTCTATATCATTGTCGGCGCAACCCATCCACACGTGATACAGAACGAAGGGGAAACCTATCGGCTATCCCTGCAGTGGCTGGCACAGGAGCATGGTGTGGAGGCAAATGTGATCTTTTATAATCGCTTCGTAAGCTCGGAGGAACTCATCCAGTTTATTAGCGCTGCAGACATATACATCACTCCCTATCTTGACGAGGCCCAGATCACCTCCGGAACCCTGGCTTATACAGTGGGGGCGGGTAAGGCGGTCGTTTCCACTCCATATTGGTACGCGGAGGAAATATTGGCCGATGGCCGTGGGGCGTTGGTGCCATTCAGTGCCCCGCAGGCACTGGCTGAGCAGGTGATTGACCTATTGGGAAATGATTCAATACGCCATGCTATGCGCAAACGCGCCTATATATTTGGGCGGGATATGGTTTGGCCGCAGGTTGCGCGTTCCTATATGAAGACATTTGAACGAGCGAGGGCTGAGCACCGTTATCTTGCCGCGGCTGAGTTTGCGGTGAAGCCGTTGGATAAACGCGCAGGTGATTTGCCCCACCTCAAACTCGATCACCTGCGTCACATCACGGATGATACCGGCATATTCCAACATGCCATTTTCACGATACCTAATTATCGCGAAGGCTATACAACAGATGATAATGCTCGCGCATTATTGGTAAGCGCGCTCCTTGAAGAAGTGGGCAATACGGACGCTATCGACCTGGCGAATCGTTATCTCGCATTTACGTGGTACGCATTCAATACAGAGACCAGGCGCTTTCGTAACTTTATGGACTATCAACGGAACTGGCTCGAAGAGAGCGGTTCGGACGACAGCCATGGCCGCGCCTTGTGGGCGCTCGGTACGGTGATAGGGCGTTCGAATACGCCGGCACTGCAGAATATGGCAGGGCGTATTTTTCAGCAATCTCTGCTTGCGATCCTTGAAACAACCAGTCCTCGTGCCTGGGCTTTTGCGCTGATCGGGATCCACGAGTATTTGGTGCGTTTCGCCGGTGACAGGCGTGTCAGCCAGGTACAGGAGGAATTGGCGGAGCGGCTGCTGAAACTTTATCAGCACAATCGTAAGGACGGATGGCATTGGTTCGAAGATAAGTTGACCTATTGCAATGCGGCGTTCGCGCATGCCATGCTTCTTTGCGGACAATCCATACCCAATGTCGAGATGACTGAAGCGGGATTAGAATCTCTTAGTTGGCTGGCCGACCTGCAAAAGACGAAGTCGGGAGACGGGCACTTTGTCCCGATCGGCTCAAATGGCTTCTATCCCATGGATGGCGAACGCGCGCGATTCGACCAGCAGCCTGTGGAAGCGCAGGGGATGGTCTCTGCCTGTCTGGTAGCTTTCCGTATCACTGGAAAGAAAAGCTGGCAGAGGAAGGCCCGCCGTGCCTTTGAATGGTTTCTCGGGCGAAACGACCTGCACACCTCCGTTTACGACCCGTCTACAGGCGGCTGTCGTGACGGTTTGCATTCTGATCGGCCGAACGAAAACCAGGGCGCTGAGTCTACGCTTGCTTTTTTACAATCGCTCCTGGAATTGCGGCTGGCGAAAAATATCATGATTACCGATGAGGATACCCATATTGACCAACCAACCCTTGCAACTGTTTCAACGCCACAAACTCAACCCCATCCTGACAGCCGCGAACTGGCCGTATCAGGTCAATAGCGTCTTCAATCCAGGCGCCACATTACTTGCTGATGGAAGCACCTTATTGTTGTGCCGCGTGGAAGACAGGCGCGGACTTTCCCATCTTTGTGTTGCACGGTCGGCAAATGGGCTGGATAACTGGCAAATCGATCCCCAGCCGACATTGATGTCAGACCCGGATAAATTCCCGGAAGAACATTGGGGAATGGAAGACCCGCGCATCACCTACCTTCCCGAGTTGGAAAAGTATGCGATTGCGTACACAGCCTACACTCGTGATGGCCCGGGGGTGGCATTGATGCTTACACAAGATTTTCATCAGTTTGAACGGTATGGTGTCATCATGCAGCCTGAGGATAAGGATGCAGCACTACTTCCTCGTCGCATCGATGGCCGATGGGCGCTCATTCATCGTCCGGTCAGCGTAACCGCGGCTCACGTATGGATCTCGTACTCGACCGACCTGCGGGAATGGGGCAGCGCTAAAATGATCCTGAAGGCGCGATTTGGCGGCTGGTGGGATGCGAATAAAATTGGGCTTTCTCCGCCTCTCATTGAAACATCACAAGGCTGGTTGATGATCTATCATGGCGTCAAGAATAATGGGGCGGGGGTAATTTACAGACTTGGGTTGGCTCTATTTGACCTGAATAACCCGGAACATTGCCTGAAGCGGGGCAGCGAATGGATGTTTGGTCCTGAAGAATCCTATGAACTTCATGGGGATGTTGATAAGGTGGTCTTTCCCTGCGGCTACACAGTTGCGCCTAATGGCGACACCCTTCGCATGTATTATGGCGCGGCCGATACCAGTGTTGCCCTGGCAACGGGAAGTATTCAAGCCATGCTTGAGTGGCTGGATTTACACAGTTAGAGTATATAACCACTCAACCTAAAAAAAGATTTTCTTGGGAAAAGGGAAGTCTCCTTTTTTGTGGACGGACGATTACAGTAATCTGTTTCAGATATTGAAGTGAAAGATTCAAAACGGGTATTAAACAAATCAGGCGGTTGGATTTTCCAACCGCCTGATGTTATTACGGGGTTTGGCTATTCAGCCCAGAATACGAAGGTAAAGATCATGTATCCGTTGCCGAAGTCTCGGACATATATGTCGGCATGACCGTCAAGTGACCCGCCGACTCTCACGCCCCAGTTTTCCACAGCACGCAGGTTGGCGTTTTCGAATCCGTTCGGAGGACCGCCAGGACCGCCGCCGGGTTTGCCGCCGCCATCGCCGCTATCGAGATGAGAGTAGATCTCTTCAAGCAGCTGATAGTCATGCTGGTTCGGGCTCGGGTTGCTCAGGTTGCGGTCGTAGTCCATGCAGGTGTTCAAGTCGGCGCCGGATTCGTCCTGATGACCCAGACCGAAGAGGTGACCGATCTCCTGACAGACAACATGCGAGCGGGCAGTCTCGTTATAGGAGGGGGAGTTGAAATAGGTGTCGTTCATCTTGGCTGTGCCTTGGGAGATATGACCACCCTTGACCCAGATCTGAGCCAGACCGAGCCAGCCGTTGTTACCGTATTCATAATTGCAGGAAGCCAGTTTGCCGCTTTCGGCACGACAGCGGTTGCGTGTGCGGGCATCGTCACTGCCGGCTACGAGGGTCAGGTCCAAAACAGATGATCGATTCCAGTCGGAGATGGCGCCATTGAGATTGTCGTCCCAATCGGATGTCATGTTGTCGACCACGTCAAGCGCGAGCGGGTTGCTGGAGCGTGCCCAGTGGTAGTCTCCCCAGGAGTGCGTGGCACCAGCCGGGAAAGACGAAGCCATCAGCATGGCAATCAAGGTAAATACTACGATAAATCGAAATTTATTTTTAATACGCATTGAAAATTCTCCTCTGTGATATTGTATTTTGTATAAATCGTCCCATATTCTTACAGAATCACTTCTGAGAGGCGCCTCCTTTCCGTTATTGAAAAAAACTTGTCGACAATACAATCGCGGACAATTTACCCCGTGTTTGTCCATTATATAGTGAAAACAGGACGATCCCATTAGGAAATTGTTACTATAGACCTTAAGAAAAAGAATTTGAATTTTGACTCCACTGCAAGAAGAGGTTCTTTAACAACTCAAAGCCGGGCTGACAATCGTCCCAGCCCTTAGCCAGCGCGCCAGGGAAGCCCAAACGAAAGCAAAAAAAGAAGCCCTGCCTGCTGGGGGCAGGGCTTTCTTAAAGTCAGCAATCTTGATTAAAGTTCCAAAAGCATGAACCACAAGACCCACAATTTCTTTCTTTTTCTTGGCGTTTTTGGAGAGTATCGCGGTGAAAGTGACCGAATCGGTGGAAGCCAAAGTTGT
>DATDAG010000192.1:0-3238 GCA_036525495.1 Anaerolineales bacterium | reverse complement strand
TGACAGTCGCTTGAGAAAAAGTTATTCTAAACATGGGACGTCTCCTTTAGCTTGGGTTGCTAGCCTTTTGCTTGAGGATAAGACGTCCCTCTCTTTTTTCAAAGTCCAATTTTCCAAATCTTTTTCTTAAGATCTATAGATGCCAAAACGCGGCGCGCGGATGATATTGCGCGATGGCTCGAAATAAAGCGAGTTGACTACGCCTTGCACGCTCTTCTGGCTTTCGTTCATCGAGAGCAAGCCGCTGCAAATCGCAGTCCTTTCAGCATACATATCGCCTGCGTTCCCCTGCACGTCGGAATTTAGGGCGACCGACATCAGCACAAGCACCGCATCGAACCCGTTAACCACACGATCGCCAGGCTCGGAATTGAATCTCGACTGATAATCATGGCGGAACTGGTTGGCATATCGGTTTGCGCTGTCGAAGATGAGCGCGCGCGTTGCAAGAATGCCGTTGGTGTAATACCCGGGAAAGGTCTTCTACTCCACCTGTTCCTTGATCGGGTCAAGGAAAGTGTTTGTGCCTAAATTGCTCGCCCCCGCTATCGGATAGGATACGCCCTTTTGCTTCATTGTAATCACAAGGTCTGCCGCGGTCTTGTCGTCTGCGGCAATGAAGATCGTGCCCGGGTTGTTTGTATCGGGATTCGCGGAGATGATCTCAGAGACCACATCCTCGATGCTTTGAGTGCTCAAATTCCCCTCGATGGTGACTGTTCCGCCAAGCCCATGAAACGTGTTCTTGAATTGTTTGGCTAACAACTGACTGTAACCATCCCCGGTGGAGATAATGCCGGCAGTCTTTGCTTCTTTGATCTTGATCAGATAATTTGCGATATACGCCGCTTCGGTTTCAGCCGTGTAAGTGGTGTTGAAAAAATGGGAGTTTTCCGCGGTCAAATAACTAGTTGCCGGCATGTAATTCAAGACCGGGATTCCCGCGTTCTGATATATCTCTGCCGCGGCTCGCGATGTCTCGATCGTGGAATGTCCGATCACCGCCACCGCGTCAGACTGGACGATCTACCCGGCGATCTGCCTGGCTGTATCCACATCACCGTCATCCGCATAAGGCACAATGACAAAATTACCACCGCCATGTTCCTTCATCTGTTCTGCCGCGAACAATGCGCCGGCATATGCAGAATATGGATTTGGATCACCGGAAGTACCGGGGTTATCCTCCACAACCGCGATCGTGAATGTCCGCGTATCGCCTGTTTACGAAATCGACGCGCAACTTGCGAGAAGGCTCGACGGTATCAGTGTCAGTACCAGAACAGGCAGAATTTTCGCCTTTGTGAACATGATTACCTCTTTGTAAAGTCTTGTAATGTAATTGCAATAGTTTAACACTACACTTCACAAAGTGGTGTGTGCCCACTTTTCAAACTCCCTACAAGATAAATTTCACGGCGGGGGCCATGCAAGGATGACCGGTTGTGAGAACCCGTGTTTTTCGACTGTATAAAGTTTCCCGGAGGAGGGTAATGCGCACCCCGCTTCATCCCTGACCTCGTAACTGGTGGTGAATTGATCGGGGTAGGAATACGTCCACCACAGATAATTCCCGCCCTGACAGACAAATAATTCCAGCAGATAGCCGCGGTCATCGTCGTCCGTCATGACAACCTGGTTCCAACTGATAAGGACCTCGTTTCCAACACGGACAGCCGTTACCCCTGTTGGCGGTCCATACATATTGCTCCCGATGGATTGCAGGTTCAATTCCTTGTACCCGATCAGTGAAATATCCCCCACCACGTCCACCACAGACGGGGCAACCCAGCAAAAATAATTCAACTTATCAAATTTGATGTACAGCCATTTGCTGTAAACATATCGCCCGCGGACCGTCCCCACATCGCCCGCATATAAATCGGCCGCGTGGAGATAGGCAACAGACGGACCGTACCTGCAATGCGCCTGTTTGTTCACGGTCACTGTCGGGAAAGCATAAGTGGGTGTTGCAGTAACAGTGGGCGTAAAGGTAATCGTGGGAGTGAGTGTTTCTGTAGGGGTAAGAGTAATCGTTGACGTAGACGTTTCGGTTGGTGTAAAAGTCATCACAGGAGCAGGCGTATCTGTCTCTGGGACAGCGGTAGTTGCAGTCGACTGCGATACCGGGATATTACACGACATAAGAACAAGGGGTGCAAGCAATAAGAGAAAATATTTCTTCATTTCAATTCTCCAAGAAAGGCTAGAATGTTTTTGCCGAGCGCGTCGTTGGCGTATCCGCCCTCCATCACAATCACGGTCGGAAGGTTAAGTGATGCGATCCGCTTTCCGATCTCTCCAATCCCATTCGTGGTCACTTTGATCGTGCCAAGCGGGTCGTCCGCATAAATATCCATCCCGGCAGAGACGATCAAACGAGCGGGGTTGAATTTGCGTATCAACTCCAGAGCATTATTGAGCTTTTGCAGGTATTCCGCATCGCCTGTCCCTTTGGGGAGCGGAAAATTATGATGGGACATCAACCCCCTGCCCCTACCGTGTTCACTGGCAAAGCCGATAAAGTGTGGATACTCAAAATCAGGATCGGCATGGATGGAAACTGTGAACACATCATCGCGATCATAAAAAATATCCTGCGTGCCGTTTCCTGCGTGGTAATCGATATCAAGGATGGCAACTTGCCCATTTGTAGAAAGCCAGTGAGCCGCAACTGCCGCGTTGTTGATAAAACAATACCCACCCGCATAATCCCTGCCCGCGTGATGCCCAGGCGGGCGGCATAATGCAAATGCAAAACGCTCGCCGTTCGCCACAGCCTGCGCCGCACTCAACGCGCAATTCGCGGAAGCCAGCGCGGCTTGATATGTCCCCTCTACCATGCAAGCGCTCAAGTCCATCATGTAGTAGCCTGCGCGCCCGAGCAGTGACTTTGGCTTTTGCGGTAGTCTTCGCAGGGCAAAGGTGGCAGGTATCAGGGTGGACGGATCTTTGGGATCAGAAGCCAGCCAATCGGTCCAGGCACAGGCGAGAAAATCCAGATACTCTTTATCGTGCACCGCGAGGATTGGGTCGAGCCCAAAATCCGTTGGTTCCAAAATATCAGCCCATCTCACATTTCGTAATACGCCGAGGATCTTATCCATGCGATCCGGGTTCTCAAGATACGGCGTGCGCAATCCACCATCGAAAACTTCAAAAGGTGGATGATGCCGGCGGTGACTCTCGGAATAATAGACCTTCATGGCTCCTCCGTAAGATGTTGCGCTACAATTGT
>DATDAG010000191.1:0-2501 GCA_036525495.1 Anaerolineales bacterium | reverse complement strand
CTTCCTTCCCGTTCTTTTTTGTTGACATCCTATGCGGCCCATCACTACCCATTTGTGGGAACTGGTTTCACGCCGGTTCTTGATCGTCTTGCGCTTGCCCCATCTTATCCTTTTTCACCTTGTTGGTTTTCTTCACCGCTGACAGTGGGAGGTTAATTGCATCGTCATAACGAACGTCCTCCCCCCCGCTCTGTGCGAACGTCTTCTCACAATAACAAAAGTTTAATACTTGATTGCGCTAAATTGCCTCAATTTATCGATCTGGTGTGTGGCAGTAATCTGACGCACCGTACCGGTCATGCCGCGTACTACAAGGGAATCAGTGCTGGCATTGGTGCCAAAGTAGCGAACACCCTTGAGTAGCTCACCATCCGTGATGCCGGTTGCCGTGAAAAAGACATCCTCAGACGACACGAGGTCGTCCATAGTGAGAATCTTGTCGAAATCAAAGCCTGCTTCGCGCCCGCGGCGCAGTTCATCTTCGTCGCGCGCATACATCTTCCCCTGGATCTCTCCACCCATGGCTCGCAGGGCGCATGCCGCGATAACGCCTTCAGGCGTACCGCCCACGCCGATCAAAACATCCAGACCAGAATCGGGCCATGCGGTCATTAATGCCGCGGCGACATCACCATCAGGGATTAAACGGATGCGGGCGCCAGCCTGGCGTATCTCTGCGATCACATCGTCATGGCGTGGTCTATCCAGGACTATGGTCGTCAGATCTTCGACATCCTTACGCTTGGCTTTGGCAATCGCCTTGAGGTTTTCTATGATTGGCTTTTCGATATCGATCGTGCCTTTGGCTTCAGGACCAACGGCAAGTTTGTTCATGTACACGAACGGACCGGGATCGAACATGGAACCGCGCGGGGCAATGGCAACTGTCGCAAGCGAATTCGAGCGGCCAAATGCCAGGGGGCGGGTACCGTCAATTGGGTCCACGGCAACATCAAAGTCCGAGCCTGAACCGTTGCCTACAGTCTCACCGTTATAAAGCATGGGAGCATTGTCTTTTTCCCCTTCACCGATAACGATAACTCCGTTCATATCAATCGTCTGGAGGACGATCCGCATCGCGTTGACTGCGGCTCCATCCGCTCCTTCTTTATCACCGCGTCCCATGAAGCGGCCTGCCGCAAGCGCCGCCGCTTCTGTTACGCGTACCAATTCAAGCGCAAGATTTCGTGTAGGGTCATTGTTTATATCCATGTGCCTCCTTTTATAGAATGAAATAGTAGATCAGGAAATAGCCGATCGCCGCTCCCCATATCCACGAGTCGATACGATCCAAAAAACCGCCGTGGCCAGGAAAGATCTTGCTTGAGTCTTTCATACCGCTTTGACGTTTGAACATGCTCTCGCCAAGATCGCCCAACGGGGCAAACGCGCCGATGACGAGACCAAGTAACGCACCCTGAAGGGGATTGATCAATCCTTTCAAAGGTTGTGGCCCCATGGAGGAAAAGGCATAAGCGAAAAAACCACCCACCAAAATGGACGTGAATATCCCAGCAAAATACCCTTCCCAACTTTTCTTTGGGCTGAGACGCGGCGCCATTTTATGTTTTCCGTATGCCGCGCCGATGGAATATCCGCCTGTATCTGCCGCCCAGACAAGCGGAAGTACGAGCATGAGCCACCATACTCCAGTTCCTTCATCTACAAGATAACGCAGATCAAGCAGGTATGCTCCGATCCAGCCAAGATAGACAATGCCCGCCACTGTGACACCAAAATCATGCGCGGCCTGGTCGCGTCCGCGTTCAAATGCAAGGAGGTGGGCGGTCATTGCAAGTAGGATAAGAGCAACGAATACAGGGATTGCCGCATCCGCAAAAAAGAAGCGTGCAGTGACCATCACAAGCACGCCTCCAACCGTGACAATTTCATTTGGTTCGTGTTTAACCGCCCTAAACAAACGGACGTATTCCCAAGCGCCGCCCACGAGAAACGCTCCCATGAGCAGAAAATAAAACACCCCACCGTAAATGATGGCAGGCAGTCCCACCGCTGCCATCGCCAATGCTGTCAATGTACGCCTAAGCATTGGACGCCTCAAATTCGTTGGTCGAGACCTTTCCAAACCTGCGGTCACGTTGTGCAAAGGCATTCAGTGCGCGGCGATATTCTTCTTTATCAAAGTCGGGCCAGTAGGTGGGAGTGACATACCATTCAGAATACGCCGCCTGCCAAATCAGGAAGTTACTGACGCGCAACTCGCCGGATGTACGGATGATGAGATCGGGGTCAGGTACCCCGGCTGTATAGAGATAGCGGCTTACCAATTCATCCGTGACATCCTCAGATGAGATGCCGTCCTTAATCATTTTTTGGATGGCATGTACGATCTCATCGCGTCCACCATAATTGAAGGCAACATTCAGAACCAAACGGTCGTTATTCTTTGTAAGCTCGATGGCATCAAGCACCTTCTCCTGAAGCCTAGGGGCAAGGCGTTCCAGACGACCAATGTGCCTTAACTGTACGCCCTCCTGATG
>DATDAG010000190.1:0-2646 GCA_036525495.1 Anaerolineales bacterium | reverse complement strand
TGACAGTCGCTTGAGAAAAAGTTATTCTAAACATGGGACGTCTCCTTTAGCTTGGGTTGCTAGCCTTTTGCTTGAGGATAAGACGTCCCTCTCTTTTTTCAAAGTCCAATTTTCCAAATCTTTTTCTTAAGATCTATAGATTGCTTCGTCGCAACAAACGCTCCTCGCAATGACATGCACTTAAACGGTAAATTCCTGCTCTGCCTGTCTCATCGTCTTGAAGGATTCGATGGCAACCTCCAGCATGGATGTGTCGGGCTGGCGCGTGGTCAGGGATTGCAGAGCCAGGTTCGGCTTAATGAGGAGGCGCACGAGGGGCGAGTCCAGATGATTGGCTGTCCAGCGGATGTATTCAACGGCAATCCCCGCGATGACCGGGATCAGTAAGACCCGGCTCGCAAGCCGCCAAAAAATATCCATGTCGCCGAGCGCGCTATGGACAAGGACGGACAACAACACGAACGTAAGCATGAAGGCTGTTCCGCAACGCGGATGTTCGATGGGGAATCCTGCAACAACATCAGGCGTGAGTTCCGCGCCTGCTTCGTAGGCATTGATGGTCTTGTGTTCTGCGCCGTGATAACCAAAGAGACGTTTAACATCGGACATGAAACCGATCGCCCAGATATAACCGACCAGGAGGACGAGGCGCATCAACCCTTCGAGCAGGTTATGCGCGAGATTTTGCCAGCCGAGATAATGTTCCGCCAAACCACCAACGCCCGCCGGAAGCAATATGAACAAACCGATGCCAATGGCAAGAGATGTGGCAAGCGTAAGGTACAGTGCGGGACCTTCCAGTTTTTCCTCTTCACCAGTTTGCGTGTTGGCCGAAAGCGTGAGCGCCTTCATGCCAAGACCCAGCGCATCCCAAAGAAGGATGGTGCCGCGCAAGAATGGGATCTTGGTAATTCGCGAACGATATACTTTCGCAAGGTCTTCCTTGTGGACAACAATATTACCGTCCGGCGCGCGCATGGCAACTGCGAAGGCATTTTTCCCACGCATCATTACGCCTTCGATGACTGCCTGTCCGCCGTATGAGATGATTTTATCTTCCATGATTTCCAATCGTGTAGGGACAAGGCTGTACAGCATCCCGCCCCTGTAAGTTAGGCCATGTTATAAAAGAAATGGATAAACGCATCAATACCCTTGTACCATGTGGGCTGGTGCATGTGTTCGTTCGGCGAGTGAACATTATCGCTCGGCAAGCCCATTCCCACCAAAACGGATTCAACGCCGCAAATCTGTTGAAGCAGCGCCACCGCTCCAATCGAGCCGCCTTCACGGCGATAGTATGGACGCGTACCCCAAACGGATTCCATGGCTTTGTGCATGGCTTTGACGCCGGGGTTTTCCAGGTCAGCAATTGCGTACGGGCTGCCGGTCAATTTTTTCACTTCCCAGTGGATGGTCTTGGGCGCGTTGGCTTCCATGAATTTTTTCATCTGCTCAACCACATCATCGGATTTCTGATCGGCGACCAGCCGGCACGAAATCTTTGCCATCGCCTTCGCAGGGAGGACGGTCTTCGAGCCGGGACCTGTCCAGCCTGAGAGCAGGCCATTGACTTCAAGCGAAGGACGCGCTCCTGTTCTTTCTGCGGAGATATAGCCATCTTCGCCCCACAACGCAGGGACGCCTGTTTCTTCCAAATAATGTTTGTCGTCGTTCGGAAGCCTTGCGAAGTCAGCGCGTTCCTGTTCGCTGATGGGACGCACGCTGTCGTAGAAACCAGGGAGCGTAATGCGTCCCTTTTCATCGTGCATCTTGGCAATCAGTTCGGTCAATGCCTGTGCGGGATTGTGGACGGCGCCGCCGTATAAGCCGGAGTGCAGGTCAGCTTTGGGACCCCAGACATTGATTTCCATGTAAGCCAATCCGCGCAAGCCGTAGGTGATGGTGGGCATGTCGATGCCCATCATGCCCGCATCGGGGTTCAGCGAAACATCAGCCCTGAATTTGTCAGTATGCTTTCTGAGAAAAGATTCGAGATTCTTCGAGCCGATCTCTTCCTCACCTTCGATCAGGAACTTTACGTTTACAGGCAGTTCACCCGCCTTCATCACGGATTCGATCGCATGAAAGGTTGCCAACACTTGTCCTTTCATATCGGACGAGCCGCGCGCGTACAACAAGTCGCCGCGCACTTCGGGTTTGAAGGGATCTGTTTCCCACAACTCAAGCGGGTCGGCAGGCTGGACATCGTAATGTCCGTAGATCAAGACAGTCGGCGCGCCGGACTTCTTGATGTAATCGCCGTAGACGACGGGATGTCCATCGTTGTCCGTGGGCATGACTTCGACATTTTCCATGCCAAGTTTTTTCAAGTGACCCGCCACCCAATCAGCCGCGCGGCTGGTCTCAGCTTTATATTCCGCGTCGGTGGAGATGGACTGGATGGCAATTAATTCGTTCAAGTCGGTCAGGAATCTTTCGCGGTTTTTCTGTGCGTATTCAAGCGCTTTTTCTGGATTGATCATTTGTCCTCTATTGTGTAATTGCTAGGAACGGTGAGACCCGTCCCTAGCGATTACGGAGACTCGGTTGCTGATTCCAATGCCCGGCGGGTGAGCAGGTACCAGCTTGTGAATGTGTTCAGACGGTCGCTCGGTTCATATAACGGACCAACCTGCACGCCCT
>DATDAG010000189.1:0-7707 GCA_036525495.1 Anaerolineales bacterium | reverse complement strand
GTCATTCGGGGAAAACAACAGCGCGTCCACATCCTCGCGGACAAGTTCGCGCACGATAGGCATGTTCGAAGCGATCAATGGACGTCCCGCCGCCATGTACTCCAGCACTTTAATTGGGCATGCACCTTGCGTAACATTGCGATCATTCAACCCTAGCGGGGCAACGCAAATGTCCGCATCCGCGATCAAGGCAGGGATATCGTGGTGCGGCACGGCGGGTCGGACCGACACATGTTCTTCGATCCCCAACTTGCGGATTTGCTTCGCCAACAATTTTCGTTGACGTGAACGTCCGCGCCCGATAATATGCAGTTGCACCGCTTGCTGTTCCAATACTTTTGGCATGGCCTTGATGATTACTTCCAGTCCCTGCCAATCGGCGAGGGTGCCGATGTAAAGCAAAATGGGAGTGCGCCTTTCACGATCCAGCAAGGGAGTTGGGGAAAAGTCTGAGGGGCTGACCCCGTTTGGGATGACAGTGATCAGCTTGCGGTTAAGTCCGAGCGAGGCGATATAGTCGCAAGTCACGTTCGAGGGGCAGATGATCGCGTCGCTTAAGTGCAGAACCGCAAGCTCCTGTTCCTTGATCTTGGCAAGCAGGACCGGATCAATGCCGGGATAATGATATTTGAGTTCGATCGAAGGAAGTCCGTTCACTTCGAAAAGAGTCTTGTAACCGAATCGGTTTTTATTCTGCGCGACGGAAAGCCCATCCCAAATATTTCTATAATGAACGACCTGGTAATCATGATGCAAAGCAAGATGACTCATAACCGCCCTGCCAAAATGAGCGGCGCGCTCCAAAAAGTTTTGCGAGAGATCCTGTGGAATGCGCGTCACGCGGGCACCCTCGACGGTATCCTCGGGTGGAAGCAAGCCGTCATTCGGCGTGAGCAAATGTACATCGAATTGGCTATTGACCAGACCGCGAATGTTATGCAAAATATGTGTGGATGCGCCCTTTGGGCTGGGCACGATATCGAAGGCAGTGTAAAGAATACGCATTGTAAAATGAATTATACAGGTACTCTATCAAAGGAGATAAGTGAATGGAATCAATGATCTGTTCTGGAATTGTTCTTCTCTTCATTGCCTTATCGGCGTTTTCTTATTTACGTAGAACTGCCCGCAGGAACGCAACTGCTCCTGCCGCAGGCAAGAAAGATTTCCTGCCTGTATATATATCCATTGCAGACAAACCAGATTCGATCATCCGCGGCATGGATAGGTTTGTAGCGCAAGTCAACAAGACCGAGACCGCGGGCAATAAATGGCGTTCGGTTCCGATGATCATATTCCTGGCAGGATTGGGATTGATGATCGTGGATGGAGGGTTATTCCTGCTCGGTTACAGGTCCTTTGTGTTCATCGCAGGCGGGGTTGCGCTTTGGGTTGCCGCCATCGTCATGGCAGTCGGCTTGAGAAGAAGCGACTCGAAGGATTTTTCACCCAGATACAAAGGTACAAAAGATATACTCCACACTTTACGCGATGACCTGCGCCCCAACTCGACGTTTACCGGGCACCTCGACCTGACCGGCTCCATGCTCAAAACAAAGATCGCGCGCGAAACAAAGGATACTCGCGACCGCACAACCCAATACTTCCGTGATGAGTGGCTGGCGCTCAAAGCCAAACTTTACGATGGTAACGTCCTGCGCGTTTCAGCCATCCAGCGTACTAAACAACGCCAGCCTTATTGGAAGCGCAGTCGCATCAGCGGCAAGATGAAACAAAAACCCGCCAAATTCAAGGGCAGTGAACAGCAACTGAAAGTCCGCATTGCGGTGAACCCCGAGGTCTACAAGATCATCCCGAACAAGACTTTCAGGCAGGGAATCGAAGTCGGCAAATACAGGGTCGCCCAACTCAACACGGAAGGCGGGATTATAGATGTGCTCGCTAGTTCACCGTTCGAAGAGATCGAATCGGAACACATCCTCGGTTTTCTTCAATCTGTATATTCGCTTTTACAAAGAGAGGCTTTATAAATGAGTCGCAAAGTCATTCCATTCGTTGTTGCAGGCGTTTTAATCTGTCTCATTATGGCTGTCTCCGGGGTGTTCGCGTTCAGCGGTTCAGTGACGGCTGAAAAGTTCGGGAGCGAAATCGCATGGTCGCGCCCCTTTACATCCGCGGAAAGTATGAAAGTCATTGACCTGACCGGTGACGGAAACGACGATCTCTTTATCCAGTCGCCAGACAACTTAACTGTCCTCAACGAAACAGGCGAGCCGATCTTTGGATTCGGCTACAAAAACATGAAGACTACTCTCGGGGATGTGAACGGAGATAACATTGAAGACATCATTGTTTTCCATGTAGGAACTGGTCCTTCAGTGGATGTCATCAGCAAGGGACAGCCCCGCGAACTGGCAAATGCGCTCAGCATCGGATTTCCCTCCCGGGTTGCGGTCATCCGCTTCTCCTCCGGACCTCAAATTGTTTTGGGCGATTCCAGCGGCAATCTCCTAGCCCTAGGCACAGATGGACAACCCCGCTGGGATATTAAACTCGGCAACGAGGAAATACGCGGCATGGACGATGTAAAGGTTGATGGTCAAACATTGCTAGCAACGGCATCATATGATGGTTCGATTGCCGTCATTGACGGCAATGGTAAAGCCCTGTGGCGCGGCGGACAGGAAGAAATCCGCCGTATGCGCGCCTTCGACTTAAATGGGAACGGCACAAGCGAGATCATCACTGGCGGCGAATATGGTGCGTTCAAGATTTACAACGCGGCGGATGGGAGTCTGCTCTTCGAAACGTCGTTGGGGCAGGCTGTCAGCGAGGTACGCACTGTCGAACTGGATGGCGATCCCTCGTCACGCGAGATCGTAGTCGGCGGGAAGGACGGCGGTGTTTGGGCATTCAAATTTGACGGAACAAGCGCCAGTCAAATATGGAACGGTTCCCTGTCGGATAAAGTGACTGAGATCGCAGGCATTGATATTGACGACGATGGCAAGGAAGAAGCCGTCATCGGCGACGAAAGCGGCAAGGTGGCGATCTTTACCGGCAATGGCTCTCGCACAAACCTACCCACGCGTTCCGATGCCATCGCACGGATCGACGTGGGCAAACTCGGAAGCGAACGTTATGTTGTGGTTGCCGATCTGAGTGAGATACAGGTCAATAAAGTCAACTTCAACTCCCTCCCCGGTTTCCAATACACGCCTCTGATCGTGGGCTTGATCGTATCGGCCGTCGTTCTGATCATCGCGGCGATCCTTGCGTCCATCCCGAAGAAGCCGGAGATGAAGGTCTCGTTCCAGGATACAAGCCGCGAATCGCTGGATGCGCAACGCCGCATGTTGAAGGAATCCATTGCAGATGTCGAACGACTCCGCAAAGCCGGTGAAGTGACCGGCGATGCCTACCTCGCCCGCCTCAAACGATTGCGCGCCGATCTGGCAGACAACGAAGCCGCGTTCAAAAAGCAGGGCTACAACGTCAAAGTGGAGACGATCCAATGCCCGAACTGCGGCGGCACGCTCGAACTCGGCATGGACAAATGCGAATATTGTGGACAGGTGCTACTGCATTAATCTATTCGATTTCGAGGTATATCCTTTTGTTGATCGCCCCTTTACTCTTATAGTCTATAACTCGGATCAGACCAACTTCGCTCGTGTTGCGCACATGCGTCCCACCGTCTGCTTGCAGGTCCAGCCCCACGATCTCCACAGTGCGCACTTGTTGGATTCCTTCGGGCAGGAGATTGATTTTCGTGCGGATCAAGTCCGGGATCTGGAACGCCTCTTCGCGTGGAAGTAATTTGACTCGAACATCCCGAGCCTTTGCTGCCTCTTCATTGACCGCGGCTTCGATCTCTCGAACCAATTCGCCGCGCATCGTCTCGAACTCGAAATCCATGCGCCCTTTGAGCGGTTCCATATCCCCGCCTGTAACGAGCGCGCCGTAATTACGGAACACCGTCCCGCAAAGCACGTGGAGTGCTGTATGGGTGCGCATCAGCTTGTATCGCCGCGCCCAGTCCAAAGTCCCGCGCGAGGCGGAACCGGGAACAGGCAATGGCGAGTCGCCGCCGAGAAAGTGCAGGACGTTGTCTCCCTGCTTCTTCACCTTATCCACGGGATAGACAACACCATTGACCAACAGGCTTCCCAAATCGCATGGTTGTCCCCCACCGCCGGGATAGAAAGCGGATTTATCGAGCACTACTGCGCGGGATTCCTCGGTTACTGAGAGGATGTTCGCTTCGAATTCCTGTAGATAGGAATCAGTTTGATAGAGCAGTTCGGTCATGGTTCCTCCTATGGACAAAGTGTACCGCAATTGGTATTCCTCTTCCGGAGAAACAGTTACATTTTGTGAATTGTCGGACAATATTAGTGTTTGATTAGAAATCAATTACCTGCTTGACTTTGATTTTGAATTTCTGTATAGTATTTCTAGCATAACTTGGCACGGATTGCCTAGCGGCAGGCGTGCCTTTTGTTTCGCATATTATCCCATCCCATTCCCAAGGAGAACCAATGATTCAAGTCAATGGTCTCACAAAAGACTACGGAATTCGCCGCGCTCTCGACAACATCTCGTTCGATGCCAACCAGGGAGAAATCGTCGGGTTCCTCGGACCGAACGGCGCAGGCAAAACAACCACCATGCGCATCCTGACCGGCTTTATGCCACCCAGCGGCGGGGATGCCGTCGTAGCAGGTTATGACGTTGTGGAGGAATCACTCGAGGTACGCAGGCGCGTCGGCTATCTGCCGGAGACTGTCCCACTCTATAACGATATGACCGCGCTCGATTACCTCAAGTTCATGGCAGAACTGAGGCAACTGCCGAACGCCGAAGACCGCGCCTATGAAACCCTCGAGTTGGTTGACCTTGATGAGCGCGCCAACAGTTACATAGGCAACTTCTCGAAAGGTATGCGTCAACGCATCGGTCTGGCACAGGCTCTGCTTCATCGCCCAGAGGTGCTTATTCTTGATGAGCCGACCATCGGGCTCGACCCGGCGCAGGTTGTCGAGATCCGCCGAGTGATTCGCGAGATCGGCAAGGATCGCACTGTGCTGTTCTCGACTCACATCCTTTCAGAAGCGCAACAACTCAGCGACCGCGTCCTGATCATCAACAAGGGCAGGATCGTGGCAGAGGATACGCCAGAGAACCTGCAATCAAGAGTGCTGGGCGCCGAACGCGTCCTCCTGCGCGTGCGCGGCGATGCTGACGGGCTGGATGGGACCGTCAAGAAGGTCAAGGGAACGCGCAAGGTGGAATCAATAATGGAAGATGCAGTCGAATTCGAGTTCTCTGCCGGGCAGGATATTCGTCCGCAGGTGGCAAAAGCCGTGGTACAGGCCGGATACGAATTGATCGAAATGCGCCCGGTGGGCATGAGCCTGGAAGAGATATTCCTTGAACTGACCGATGACAAATCAACGGGCAAACGCTCGTGAGGTGAAGCATGAGAAATATTTGGACAATAGCAAAACGAGAATACGACCAATACTTTATAAGCCCTGTCGCCTATGTTGTGGCGTTCGCTATCCTTCTGACAACCGGCGTTCTCTTTGGGATCAATTTTTTCTTCTACACCCAAAACGCCTTTCAGAACTTCGGCGCCGTCCCAGACTTTGCACCGATCTCAGGGACATTCACATTCCTGCTTGTTCTCTCAACCCCGGCGCTTACCATGAGGCTGATCTCGGATGAAGCGCGCATGGGGACACTGGAACTACTCCTTACGGCTCCCATCCGTGACTTTGAACTGGTCCTTGGCAAATGGCTTGGCGCGATGCTGTACATCCTCTCTGTCCTGGTTGTGACGTTGATCTACCCAATCATCATCAGCAGGTTCGTCTCACCCGGCATAGACTGGAACGTAATCCTTTCATCGTACCTCGGCATGATCCTGCTCTCAGGCGTTTTCCTGTCGCTGGGGACGGCAGTCTCTGCCATGTTCACGAACCAGATCACTGCGTTCTTTGTGTCATTGGCGTTATTCATCACAATGTGGTGGCTGATCGGCTTCCCGGCAAATGTATTGAGCGGTGAAGGCGCGAGACTCTTCGAATATCTGGATATGAAAACACATTTCTATGGGGCATTGGACTCCGGCATCATCAACCTTTCGGATCTTGTATATTACGTCAGCTTGATCGCGCTCGGCATATTTACAGGGACAGCCGCCGTCGAAATGAGGAGATGGAGATAATGGCTAAGAAGAAACAACCCACCTGGCGCCGCTATACTTTCATCGCACTGGTCGTTGCCGGAATTGCGTTGCTAAGCACAATCCTTTTCCTCATTACAAGGGGACTACTCAACGTTGGCATGTTCAGCGGCGCAACCACGGAAACCCTCAATCGTGGGACTCTCATCAGCCTCGGCGCGACGATACTCAGCCTGGCAATTTACGCCATCCTGGAACCGGAAAAGACCCGACAGGTGTTCACCGGCAGACAGGCGCGCTATGGGAGCAATATTGTCATCACCTCCATCGCCTTTCTAGGGATCCTGTTCGTCTTAAATTGGTTCGTGTACAACAACCCGCAGAACTGGGACGTGACGGAGGATAAAACAAATACTCTTGCTCCGGAAACGATCCAGGCGCTCGAAAGTCTGTCTGAACCGGTAACTGCGGTTGCCTTTTACTCCAGCCTCTCCACCGAAAGCGCCGCCGAACTGCTGGACAACTTCAAAGCAAACAGTAACGGTATGTTCGATTATCAATTTATCAACCCAGACACGGACCCTGTTGCCGCACGCGAGGCTGGGATCACCGGGGATGGGAAGATCATGCTAGTCATGGGTGAACGACGGGAGATCGCCAACTTTGCGTCCGAAACCGAACTCACGAAAACGCTAATAAAACTGATCAACCCCGAAGCGCGAGCTTTGTACTTCCTGACCGGGCATGGTGAGATATCGCTCGATTTCAATGACATCAGTCTCTCCACAGCGAAGCAGACACTTGAGAGCAAGAATTATACGGTCAACACCCTGAACCTCCTTGCGGAAAACAGGATACCCGAAGACGCGCTGGCAATTATCATTGCCGGTCCGCTAAAACCGGTTTCAGACAGTGAGGTTCAATTGTTGAAGCAATATGTAGACGCCGGCGGTTCGCTGGTCGTGATGGAAGACCCAATCCTCTTGACCGAGTTCGGAGACTCGTCCGATCCGTTGGCAGATTACCTGTCAGAGGATTGGGGTATCGTCCTCAACAAGGACATCATCATTGATCTCAACAGCCAGCAACCTTTGAACGCGATCTCCGCCTCCGCCAGCGAGCATCCGATCACTGCTAACTTGAGCGCGAATTACCTTGTTATCATGCCGCAGGCGCGTTCGTTGAGTCTGGCTCCTGCCGCGGAGGGTGTAATCCAAACGCAGCTCCTTTTTACATCTCCCAACTCATGGGGCGAGTTTAACTTCACAAGCGCGGAAGGCACACAGGTCTCATTTGACCCCGAAGACCTGCCGGGTCCGCTTACGATGGCGGCTTCTGGTGAAAACTCGTCAACCAATGGACGCGTGGTGATCTTTGGCAATTCGATTTTTGCTACAAATGATGGATTCGATGCATACGGCAACGGCAACATCTTTATCAACGCAGTGGATTGGGCAGCTGAACAGGAAAATTTGATCAACATCACACCTAATACGCCGACCACACGAACCTTTATCCCGCCCAACCAGATCCAGTTGCTGATCATCCTTCTGGGA
>DATDAG010000188.1:0-5842 GCA_036525495.1 Anaerolineales bacterium | reverse complement strand
TATCTTCAGCTTGGTGACCATCCTGGCCAGGACACTTTATCCAACTGAATTGCCTGTTCGCCAAGCCAGTTGGTACATCAAAGCAGACGCCACCTTTTGTGATGCTTTGGCGGCTGTCCGCAGACACTTATGGAGCCGCTTAAATTATGAAAGGTCGCCCCAATTCCCCGACCTGTTCCTAATTCCACAGGCCGCCCTCTTTTCCCTTATGGATTCAGCCTGTTATTCAACCTGAAATGGGCAAAGTCGAGATATCAACAATAAGCCTATAGTGATTCTAGCATACTCAATTTGTCCCTGCCATTGACCATCCACATGTCTTCCCGTAGAATATTTCAAAATTATATACAATCAAAAGGTAACCATGACCAAATACCGCATCATGTATTGGAAGCACATCCCGCAATCATTTACTGTTGAAGGCGATGGACGCACGATCAAGAAACAACTCTCGCAAAAAATTCAAGACAAGATCGACGCCTACGCAATGGCAGAGGGATTAACTTCCACTTCGGATTATGCCGCGCAATACAAACGCGGAGACTGGATAGAACACAACGGTTCTCCCGATGAAGTTGCAGAAGCGCTTCTTTCTCAACTGGAGGCTGAATCAGCCAAAATAGTGGTTCCAAAACGAAATGGGAATGGCGCGTAGGGGCGGGGTTACCCCGCCCCTACGATTTTGACAATGACAAAACACAACATCATCCTGCAACCCTCAGGTCGCCGCGGACAGGTCGAGGAAGGCACCTCTGTCCGTGTGGCGGCGCGCGAGTTGGGCGTGGAGATCGAGTCCATTTGCGCGGAAAATGCCACGTGCGGTAAGTGTATGATTTTAATTGAAGAAGGTCGTTTCGAGAAATACAACATCGACTCAAAACGTGAACACCTCTCCCCTGTCGGCACTGAAGAGCGCGCCTATCTTGAACGCAGACCCAAGTTATTAAAGGACAAAGGCTGGGAAATCGGACAAGTCCGCTTATCTTGTCAGTGCAAAGTTCTGGGAGATGTGTTGATCAATGTTCCAGAAGAAAGCCGCGGGAACAAGCAGATCGTCCGCAAGACGGCACGTGAACGAGCTATTGAAGTTAAACCTGCGATTCGAAAGTATCTTGTTTCGATGAGCCCGCCTACATTGGAACGCCCCATTGCGGATTGGGAACGGTTGGCTAAGGGACTGGAAACTTCGATGGGATTGGTGCGCGGCACGGAGGAAAAACTTCCGCGCTGGTATGAATTATCCATTGATTATCAGTGTTTACGAACGTTATCGAAAACTTTGCGTGAGGCGAAGTGGCAGGTCACGGTTTCGGTCTGGAATGACAAGGAAGTCATCGCTGTCCAGCCTGGGTATCACGAAGATAGTTATGGCGCGGCAGTAGATATCGGCTCAACGACGGTTGCTCTTTACTTGTGCAATCTACGTACAGGTGAATTGCTTGCAGCCGAATCCGAGATGAATCCGCAGATCGTGTATGGCGAAGACGTGATGTCTCGTATTCAGTACACGATCGAACATGTGGATGGGCTTGAGAAGTTGCACAAGGCGATCATTTCCACATTGAATAAACTGCTTAAGCAAGCTGCGAAGACAGCGAAAATAAAAACGGACGAAATATTAGAAATGGTTTTGGTTGGTAACTCGACCATGCATCATATCTTATTAAACTTATACCCGAAGGATCTGGGGCTGGCTCCGTTTGTGCCTGCCATCCATAAATCAGTGGATATCAAAGCGCGCGAGCTTGGCTTGAATATCAATGCATCAGGAAATATTCACGTTTTGCCAACCATCGCTTCATTCGTGGGAGCAGATACAAGCGGAATGATCCTCGCAGAGGAACCGCATAAGCAGGATGAGAACTGGTTGTTGATCGATGTGGGCACGAATGCAGAGTTGATACTTGGCAATCGAAAGCGTCTGGTTTGCACATCCACACCTACTGGTCCTGCGCTTGAAGGCGCACACGTGGAGTATGGGATGCGTGCCGCACCAGGCGCGATGGAACGAGTCCATATTGATGAGAAGACCCTTGAACCGAAATACAAGATCGTTGGTGAAGAGAATTGGAACGAAGGCAAGGTGAAAGGGATATGCGGTTCAGCCATCATCGATGCAGTGGCGGAACTGTTCCGGGCTGAAATCGTGGATTCTCGGGGCAGATTCAGGAAAGAGTTGAAGTCGAAGCGTGTGAGGGAGGGAGAGTCAGGCTGGGAATATGTCATTGCCTGGGCGGAGGAAACGTCCATCGGGCGGGACATCCCAATTACACAACAGGATGTGAGACAAATTCAACTCGCGAAGGCGGCGTTGTTCGTTGCGGCACGCACGTTGTTGAAACGCAGTAATTTGCAAAGCCCTGATAAAATCATTATGGCTGGCGGCTTTGGAAGTTATATCGATAAAGAGAAGGCAATGCTGATCGGGTTGATCCCCGATTGCGAGTTGCAGAATGTGTATGCGGTTGGGAACGCGGCTGGCGATGGTGCGCGGATCGCGTTATTAAATTTGGAAAAACGCAATGAGATCGATAGTGTCACGCGCAAGGTGGAGCGGTTTGAATTGCCGACCGACCCCGATTTTCAAAATCAATTCATGCTTGCGACCAGCTTCCCGCACATGAGCGAACCGTTCCCCCACATCGCGCATTTGATTTCACATCGTGTGGCGGACCCTATGGCTAAGAATTTTATGAAGTGACCCTCACCCCCGCCCCTCTCCCTTTGTGAGAGGGGAGTCAAGGAGAACGATGAACAAATTTCTTAAACGATTGAACGGCGGGGAAATCCTGGTTGCGGATGGGGCAACGGGATCGAACTTACAGAAGATGGGACTCAAGCCTGGCAAGCCGCCAGAGGATTTGATCATTGATGATCCCGACACGTTGCTGAAGCTCGCTTCATCCTTCGCTGAGGCTGGATCGGACATTATCCTTACCTGCACCTTCGGCGGAACACGGATGCGGATGAAAGATTCGAAATATCAAGACCGGACTCCTGAGGTAAATATACGCGCGGCGGAGATTGCTCGCAAAGCCGCTTCACTGAATAACGGATTGGTCGCTGGATCGATGGGACCTGTCGGCGCTTTGATCAAACCATATGGCCCGCTCGAAGTCGAGGATGTAAAATCCACATTTGCGGAGCAGGCAAAGGCTCTCACCGAGGGTGGCGTAGACTTGCTGTTGATCGAGACAATGTTCTCTTTCGAAGAGACGACCGCCGCTTTTGAAGGCGCCAAGTCCGTGACCAACCTTCCCGTCGTTGTTTCGTTCAGTTATGATCGTGGCACACGCACGATGATGGGTGTCAAACCCAAGGATGTCATCAAGAAGTATTCAGAGATGGGCGCGGTACTGGTTGGCGCGAATTGCGGGACAACTCTTGAGAATATGGAGGCAGTTGTAAATGAATATGCGGATACTTTGCCGAACCAGCCACTGTGGGTCAAGCCAAATGCGGGCGTCCCACACATGGATATCGAGACCGAGCAGGGTGTATATGATATGGGACCCGAAGATATGGCGAAGTTCTCGAAAAGGTATGTTGAGTTGGGGGCGAAGGTTGTCGGCGGATGTTGCGGGAATACACCAGAGCATATTGCAGCGATAGTGAAGGCAGTAAAAAGCAACTAATCACAAAAGGTCACCAAGGCATTTCTTTGTGTACCTTGGTGATCCTTTGTGACCCTTTGTGGTAATTAATGCGCGAAAAAATTCTCTCGCTACTTTCAGGTCAAAAAACAGACACGGTTCCCGCGTTCAGCGGGTTGATCCATATTACATCAGCAGGACTTGAAAGCGAGGGGTTGAAGTTGCATGAAGTCCACCATGATGCAGGGAAGATGGCACGGGCAGCGGCAAGCACCTTCAAACTGACTGGGATGTTATCCGCCACATTGCCATTGGACTTGTGCGCGCCAGCAGAGGCGTTGGGAGCGGAGTTGAATTTTGAGGGAGAGGGATTTCCACAGGTGAGGAGGACAGTGTTTGAGAGTACAAAAGAGATTAGACAACTACAGACTAGAGAATTAGGGATTGGGAGAATCGGAGTTATCTGCGAGGGGATTCGATTGATGAAGGATGATATTGGGGAAGATGTTGTTATCTCGGGTATGATACCTGGACCGTATACGTTGCTTTTATATCTATGTAATCCTGCGTATTTGTTTACTGAGATGAAGAAGGAGCCGCAAGCAGTTCTCGATGCTCTCTTTCATCTTTCGTCTTTCCTCTCAAAAATCGGACATGCCTATCACGATGCAGGCGCAGACTTTATCACAATCCACGATATGGGCGGGTCAGCGGGATTCATCGGACCTTTCAAGTATGAGCAGTTTGTGTTTCCTTCAGAAAAGGATTTGATCGAGCGGCTGCAAAAGCCGTATGTGTTGTCAGTGTGCGGGAAAATGGACAAGTCTTTGCATTTGCTGGCGCAGACAGGTGCTGCCCCAATATCTGTAGATCAGTTGACGGATATCTTTGCAGCACGGGAGGCGTTGAAAGATGCGTTGCTGTTTGGGAACATTGATCCTGTGAAAACTTTGGTAGGGGGAGATGAGGCTGATGTCGTTGAGGCAGTGACCGGGGTGAAAGAGGCAGGCGTGGATGCGGTCTGGCCCGGGTGTGATCTGGTCCCGTCCACGCCGATACGGAATATCAAAAAAATGATGAGTACCATTTAATTGTCTTCGTGTGACTTTTGTTGTATGATGGGGTTACTAGAGAGAACAATCTAATTTATGTGAATGACATAAAGAGGTAAGTGCATGAGACCGACGGGAGATGCATTTTCAGAAATCGTGGGGTTTCTGGGGGAAATTCCATTGTTGACAAAACTGAGCGAGGAGTCGTTAAAAGTTATGGCCCGGGAATGCAGAGTCAGGCAATTAGACAAAGGGGAAATATTATTCCTTCAATCCGACGATTCTGATGCGGCGTACATCGTCCGGCATGGAAATATATCCATTGTTTTAAACAGCCCGGATGGACGCGAGATGGTGATCAACGAAATGCACTGCGGGGATGAGTTCAAAAGAGCGAAGTCAACTGGCGTCCGATACGTTGATCACAGAGGCGCCTGTAGGCAGGGTGGTGACGTATCGCGTCGAGGAGAACGACGCGGCGTATTTCATCCTGAAAGGCAGTGTGGGTATGGGGATACATCAGGGGTGATGAGTATGTGATCCTGAACAACCTGCGCGAGGGCGATTTCTTCGGGGAAGTTGCGGCGTTGACGGGGATGACACGCACGGCGAACGTCATCACAGAGGAGGATTGTGAATTCCTGATCATACCGTTCAAAGTGTTGAAGCGGCTGACAAAGCGGTATCACAGCCTGAATGTGATGTTCCATGCGGTGATCGGTGAGCGCTTGAGCCAGTCGGAAATGCCGCGCGGCACGGGCTTCGACCAGCAGTTATTGCGCGACCTGCGTACGCCTGTCATGGAAACAGAACCCGCGGGCGATTAAAGAAACACCAGAGGATGTTCATAAGCACATTCAACAAAAGCACTGGAGAGCATTGTCAATGACCACTTTTCTGGATTTGAAATTTTCACAGCAGGAGAGTTTTGTACCTGTGATGGTGGTTCAGGTTGCAGGTGAATTAGACAGCAATACGTACGATCAGTTTCAAACACAGGTATTGCGTGAAATTGAGACAGGTCCCAACCATGTACTGCTCGACCTTAGTAAGTTGACCTACATCAGCAGTGCCGGTTTACGCGCTCTATATATGATCTCGAAGGCGCTTTCAGCCAAAGGGGCGCAGCCTGGTCCACACGCCAAGCAGGCCGGTCAATTCAAGTCACCATTTATTAAATTACTCAATCCTTCGCCA
>DATDAG010000187.1:0-7536 GCA_036525495.1 Anaerolineales bacterium | reverse complement strand
CCTTCAAACGGAAGGAGAATGTAGTCACACGCTCTTCCAAACGGTTAGCGTCAGCCAACCCATATAGTCTCAATCCTGGAATAGTCTCGAATACGGAAAGAAGCGCTTTACCTAGTTCGAGTTCATAGGCGTGGATGGCTGTCATTGCTTTCTTCAACTCCAGCCTTCGCCCCGAATAACCACTTTTGGCCAGATCTGAAGCTCGGTCAGTTTCAAATTGTTTACCAACCCATTCGAAGTATTCGATTGCACCAAGCACACCTGCAATCCCTTCGTGATTTTGGGTACCTGTTTCAAACTTGCCTGGCAGGGCATTTGTTGCTGGGCGCACTTTGTATGCAAAGAGCTTCTCTAATAAATCCTGTTTTCCATACAAGATTCCTGAATGGGTTCCAAAAAATTTATAAGCGGAAGAAATCAGAAAATCACAGTCCAGTGTCTGCACATCAATGGGTCCATGCGGGGCATACTGCACAGCATCAATATAGACCATTGTTCCGGCATCGTGTGCCATCTTGATAATCTTTTCCACTGGATTGATGGTTCCAAGTGAATTGGATGCATACCCGACTGCCAGCAAACGAGGTTTTCGCTCCAGCACTTTTTGCAGCTCATCCAACTTTAGAGTCCCATCTTCAACATCAAAATCTACCCAGTTGACCTTCACGCCACGGTCTTGAGCAGCCAGAACCCAGGGTGTCACATTGGCGTCGTGATCGAGACGGGTCACAACAATCTCATCCCCTTCCTTCCACTCGCGCGAGATCGAACGGCTGATGTGAAGTGTCAGAGTAGTCATGTTATTCCCAAAGACGATCTCTTCGGGAGATGATGCATTGTAGAAATCTGCCATAGCCTGATGGGCTTCATCCAGAACCGCATCTGACGCAATGCTGGTTGCAAATGCGCCTTCGTGGTTGGCATTACATTCGATGAGATAACGGTTCACACGATCCAAAGATTGTTTTGCGATTTGAGTCCCGCCAGGGTTGTCGAAGAAAACATCAGGGCGATTCAGACCGGGAAATTGACTACGTATGGCAGCAATATCAAGTGTCATTGGATGAACTCCGAAAAAGAAATGGGTGACAGGCGTTGATTATAGCCCATCACCCATTTTGGTTTTCGCAACCATCGGGTCACTTTTTGCTCTTTTCGATCACGAGGCGGACGGTGAACCTGAATTCCCCTTGTGAATTGTGTCTTGTAATACTTGTAACTTGAACACACCAAAAAATCACAACCGATATCCTGCACATCAATTGGACCATGCGGCGCGTACTGTACAGCATCGATGTAAATGAGTGCACCCGCATCTTTTGCCATTTTGGTTAACTTCTTTACAGGATTCACAGTTCCCGATAAATTTGACGCGTATCCGAACGCCGCGATCTTCGGGTTCTTATCCAACGCTCTCGCAAAATCGTCCAGGTCAAGAGTTCCCCCTTCCACGTCAATATCCACCCACAATAAATTACAACCTTTGTCTTCCGCGATCAGCATCCAAGGTGCGATGTTGGCATTGTGGTCTAATCTTGTCACAAGGATGTTGTCGCCTGTTTGCAGAGTACGCGCCAGCGAACGAGACATGTGCAAGGTCAATGTGGTCATATTGTTCCCGAAGATGATCTCCTCGGGGCGCGACGCGTTGAGAAAATCCGCCATGGCGGCGTGCGCTTCATGCAGAACTTCATCCGATTTTCGGCTCGTCTCGAACATACCTTCGTGATTTGCATTCGTTTCAAGCAGATATTTGTTAATGCGATCAAGGCTGGGCTTTGCGAGCTGAGTTCCTGCCGGGTTATCGAGAAAGATCGCGGGGCGGTCTAGTGAAGGGAATTGCTGACGAATGACCTGAATATCCAGTGACATACTATCTCCAATGATTGAATTTTGACCTGAAAATCTGTATACTTAAATTGTACACTACGCAAAGGAGGCGCCATGTTCGAACGCATCTTGCTTGCCGTAGACGGATCGAAATACGCAGAGCTCGCCGCAAAAGTTGCGGGTGAGTTGGCGCAATGTGTTAATGCTGGCGAATTGAGAATTGTGGTGATCTACGATCCCATCCCACACTATCTTGGTGAGCCAAACCTCCAGATAGTGATCAATGCCCGATTGGATGAAGCGCAAAGGATTCTGCGAAAGGGTGTCATTGACGTGGGTGATGTGCCAGGTGAGGTTCACACTGAATTCATCGAAGGAAACCCGGCAGAGGCCATCATCGAAGTGGCAAAGACCCACAAAAGTGATGTGATCGTCATGGGGTCGCGCGGATTGGGGAGGCTGGCAGGTCTGGTTCTCGGGAGCACAAGCCAGAAGATCGTCAGTCATGCACCGTGCCCGGTGCTCATTGTGCGGTAGCGATCCGTTCCGCTTCAGCAAACTCTTCAGGCGTGTTCACATTCCAAAAAGCCAGTCCGTCTGGGTCTAAAAGTTTTACATCTTCAATAGAGAGTACGTGCACTTTGACTTGTGGGAACCACGCGATGACCTTCCATTGATCTGCTTCGATTGCGGATTCGATGGCGGGGAGGCATGTCTCGCGGCGATAGACGGCGTGGAGGGGTTCATAGCCGTGATCCGATTTGATAATGACAACATCCGCTTCCTTCTCGACGAGAAGCCTGCTCATTGTTTCGAGTAGTTTGGCGCTGGCGAAGGGCATGTCACATGCAACGACAGCGACGATGGGATGCGCAGCGGAAGCAATCGCAGTGTAGAGTCCGCCTAGGGCGCCGCGATCAGGCTTGAGATCCGGAAAGAGGCGCAGATTCAAAAAGGAGTAATCGACGGGATTGTTCGTCGTCACAATAACCTCATCAGCAATTGGGAAGAGTCTATCTATCACGCGTTGGATGAGGGGACGCCCAAGAAACGGTTTGAGCGCCTTGTCTGTACCCATGCGCGAAGACTGACCGCCAGCCTGTACACAAATTGTGAGCATGGGTGTATTATATTCGTATGTCCACATCCATTGGCGATTTGCTGGATCAGTTGACGGTGCAAGGGGAGTTGTATGAGAAGTTGGAGGGGAGGGTGGTACAGTGTACTGCGTGTGGACATCGCTGCAAGATCCGTGAGGGGAAGCGGGGAATCTGTCAGGTACGCTTCAATGAGGGCGGTGAGTTGCGCGTGCCGCATGGATATGTGGGCGCGTTACAGAGTGACCCGATCGAGAAAAAGCCATTCTTTCATGTATTGCCAAGCGCAAACGCATTGACGTTCGGCATGTTGGGCTGTGATTACCATTGCGGGTATTGCCAGAACTGGTTGACATCGCAAGCCATGCGCGACCCATCTTCGGATGTGTCTGTGAACTACATTCGCAAGATTTCGCCACAGGGTATGGTGGAATATGCGCGCAAGACAAAGGCTTCAATAGTTGTGTCTTCCTATAACGAGCCGTTGATCACAAGCGAGTGGGCGGTGGATATTTTCAAGGCGGCGAAGGCGAACGGATTAATGTGTGCGTATGTCTCGAATGGGAATAATACGCCTGAAGTAATGGAATATCTTGCTCCGTATCTTTCCGCTTACAAGGTGGATTTGAAATGCATGCAGGATAAAAACTATCGCAAGTTGGGCGGCGTTCTGCAGAACACATTGGACGGAATCAAGCGCGCGCATGAGATGGGGTTATGGGTCGAGGTCGTGACTCTTACGATACCGGGGTTCAATGATTCAAATGAAGAATTATGGGATGCAGCGCGTTTCATTGCAGGCGTGTCACGCGACATCCCCTGGCACGTGACCGCATTCCACAAAGACTACAAGATGACTGATCCTGATAATACAGATGTCAAGACTCTATTACGAGCGGCGGAGATCGGGAAAGAGGCAGGATTGAAATATGTCTACGCTGGGAATTTGCCGGGACAGGTACGGGAGTATGAAGATACTTTTTGCGCCGAATGCAGTCATCAGTTAATTAAGAGAAGCGGATATGTCATCCTTGAGCACAACATCACGGGGGATGGGAAATGTCCAAAGTGTCATTCGAAAGTGGCTGGTATCTGGCATAAAAACCCCTCTCAAGTAGTGTTGAATGGGTTGGGAATGCCTTTGCCTGTTCGTTAAAATAAAAATCGCAGAGTTGCTTGTGCGGTTCTACGATTTTTATTTATTGCCAGTTTTCTATTTTAGAAATTGTTCAGCATAGTGACAGGCGACGCTTTGCCCGGGGCGTAATTCGCGCAATTCAGGTTCATCCACTGCGCAGTTGGCCTGTGCGATCGGACACCGAGGATGGAAGCGGCACCCGGATGGCGGGTTAATAGGGTTGGGAATTTCTCCCTTCGGCATAGCCGTTGTGCGCCTATACTTCGGATCGGGCACAGGGACAGCTTCCAACAGTGCCTGTGTATAGGGATGTAGGGGATTTCCGTAGACTTGATCCAGATCGCCGATTTCAGCCATTCTGCCAAGATAGAGCACGCCTATCCGGTCACAGATATATTTGGCTGTTGCCAGATCGTGTGTGATAAATAGGTAGGTGAGCTCAAGCTCATTTTTCATCTGGATCATCAGGTCCAGTAATAAAGCGCGGACGCTAACGTCAGCCATGGCAATTGGCTCATCGGCTACAACAAGTTCGGGAATGGTGACCAGTGCGCGTGCCAGCGCGGCTCGTTGCCGCATCCCGCCTGAGAGTTGATGTGGGAATTTGTCATAAATCTGGCGCGCGGGGGTTAAGCCAACCTGCTCCATCATTTTTTCAACAGCGTTACGCCGTTCTTCGGACGTAGCTGGGATATGAATTTGATGGGGATGGGCAATCTGGTCCCCGATCGTCATTCGAGGATTGAGCGATGCAAACGGGTCTTGAAAAACAACCTGCATGCGGCGGCGAAGTTTGCGCAATGGTTCGTCTTGCAGGTGCGTAATATCATCGCTGTCGAAGATGATTTGTCCTTCAGTAGGTTCAAGCAGGCGCAACACGAGACGACCAATCGTTGTCTTGCCGCTACCGCTTTCTCCTGCCAGACCAAGTACTTCGCCCCGTTTTATTTCGAAAGAAACGCCATCCACTGCGTGGACATAATCCACTTTGCCAGCCAGAGTCTGTTCGAGCCATCCTTTTTGAACAGGGAACCATTTCTTTAGGTTTTTAACTTCGATCGCAGCGTTTTTCGTTTCATTTGCAGGTAAAGAACTTGTTTTTGTTGGAGTTGTCATTTGGAAAATTCCTCCACCTCTTGTGGCTGTTCCTGGTGAAGCCAACAACTTACAAAATGTTCCGGGGAAATTTCAGTGACCAATGGCGTTTTTTGAGAACAGATATCCATTACTTTGGGACAACGAGGGTTAAAGTGACAGCCTGATGGCGGTGACACCAGATTGGGAGGTGAACCCGGCATTTTATAGAGATCCGTATCGCCCAAACGGATGTTGGGAACCGCGTGTAACAGCCCTTGTGTATAGGGGTGCTGTGAATCGCTGAACAGTTTGTTCACATCAGCGATCTCTGCGACACGCCCGGCATACATGACAGCTACACGATCAGCAAGTTCTGCTACCAACCCGATATTGTGTGAGATGAGCAGGATGGTCAGGTTAAATTCTTCACGAAGTTCTTTGAGCAGGTCGAGGAATTGTGCTTCGACGATAACATCCAAGGAAGTAGTTGCCTCATCAGCGATGACCAGATCGGCGCGCAAAGCCAGCGCCAAACTGATCATGACGCGTTGGCGCATCCCACCGGATAGTTGGTGAGGATAATCATCCAATCGGTTTCGATTGATACCCAGTCTATCTACCAGTTCGGCAGCACGCGCGCGAGCCGCTTTTACACTGGTGGAGGGTTGGTGTACACGAATGGTTTCTGTAATGTGATCCACCACACGCTGTACGGGATTGAGGGATGTCATGGGGTCTTGAAACACCATGCTGATGCGGCTGCCGCGCAATTTTCGCATCTCGTTCTTGGATAGGGAGCGCAACTCAAAATTATCGTATAAGCCATTACTGAGTTGAGGGTTGAACCATAATTCGCCGGAAGCGATCTTGCCCGGTTCTTCGATCATGCGCATCATTGCCTTGCCAAGTGTAGACTTGCCACAGCCCGATTCGCCAACCAGTCCCAGCACTTCCCCGCGAAAAATATCCATTGAGATATTGTCTACAGCGTTAAGCACTCCGGCACGTGTGTGATATTCAACAACCAACTCTCGAATGCTGTAGAGAATGTCATTTGTTGTCATAGTAGATCCTAATTCTTTACGAGCCGAGGATTAAGGATTTCACTTAATCCTTCACCCAATAAACTAAAGCCCACAGCTACCATTGTGATCATAATGCCTGGGAAGGTGATCATCCACCAGTGACCAGCAACAAGATAGGCATGACCTTTACTAAGATCGTAACCCCAGTCCGGAATGTCAGGTGGCAGACCTAAACCAATAAAACTAAGTCCGGCTTCGGTGAGGATCGCATCTGCCACATTAAGAGAGAAAACAACAACCACCGAAGGAATTAGATTGGGAAAGATATAGCGCGTCAAAATGGATAAAGACTTGGCTCCCAAGCTTCGCGCGGCTTCAACATACAGGTCCTCCTTAATGGAAAGCACCTGTCCGCGCACTACCCGGAAGAATGTAGGTACATAGATCACTGAAACAGCAATGGCTACATTGATCAGACCTGGTCCGAGCATGGCGACCATTGCAATAGCCAGCAATAACCCAGGAAAAGAATACAGGCTATCCATGATGAGCGAAATAACACGGTCGAGAAAGCCGCTGATAAAGCCGGAAAATAATCCCAGAATAATGCCGATGGTGGATGAAAATAAGGCTGATGCCAGTGCAACACTGAGCACTGTTCGGGCTCCCCATATCAAGCGGCTGACAATATCACGTCCCAAATTGTCAGTGCCAAGAGGAAACTTGTTCCCAAGATTTTCGCCGATGATTTCAAAATCAGGATGTTTACTTAAGATATCTGAGACAGTATTTTGGTCGACAAAAATAAGGTCCACATCGCTGCTTTCCAGCGCAGATAACAGGGCTTCCTCTGTTTGATAGCGTTTTCCATCGACACCATCCAGGCTGCGAGCAAGGTTGACTCCATTTTTGTTTCTTTGGGTTCCTATTACTTGACCATCCAAATTAGTCGCATCCGTGATCGGACTTTGGCCTGCTCTTGCCAAAAGAGCCTGTTTACCAACCCCAGGCGGAGTGAATGGTGCTCCTGCAAATTCATTTGGGTCATGGGGGGAAATGACTGGTGCAAAAATTGTCATTAAGATCATGGTGAAAAGGATCAGCCCGCCAAATACGGTGATATACCATTCGGTCCCATACCATATACGACCGCGCCAGATCCGCGCCAGAATTCCGATATTTTCAAGATCAATTTTTTGGGTAATAGGAGTTTCTTTATTTGTTTGGGTCATGGGTTAATACCTGATTCGAGGATCGAGAAAACCGTACAGAATGTCAACCAACAGGCTTGTGCTGGCGACCATCAGCGCGAAAAAGAGTATGGCTCCTTGCACAGTGGTGAAATCGCGGTCATAGATGCGGTCTACGA